>NZ_JBPPZG010000071.1:0-16783 GCF_051918545.1 Pseudogracilibacillus amylolyticus (SeqCode)
AAGAAGCAATTGAAGGTTTTCGAGATGAAATAAAAGATGAACATAGACATCAAACGGAATAAGACTAAAGGATTCGCCTAAAAAAGTTTCCAATTTATTTTGGAGACTTTTTTTCTTATGGTAAAATGTTAGTTGGATGAAGTATTGGAGGAATTATTATGGTTATTAATCATACTGAAGTTGAGGTTAGATATAAAGAAACAGATCAAATGGGTGTTGTACACCATTCAAATTATTTAGTATGGTTCGAAATTGGACGTACAAATTTTATTAAACAAATCGGTTTAAACTACGCGGAAATGGAATCCGGTAATGTTGTATCACCCGTAATTGATGTTCAAATATCTTATAAGAAACCTGCACGTTACGGAGAGACTGTTACGATTAATACTTGGCTTGACGATTATGATGGTGTACGGACTACCTATGGTTACTCGGTAAAGAATGAACATGATCAGTTATTAGTTACAGGAACAACTGTACATGTTATAGTAAGTAAGGACAGTTTTAAACCAGTATTGTTACGAAAACATCATCCTGATTGGCATGATATATATACGTCCTTAATAAAAGAGGGACAATAGTAATGGCTTTTGGGATAAACAGAGAAGAATTATTATTATGGAAATTTAAAATTTCACAAGGGGAAATTGCATTTTTAACTCACTACTGGCAGGATGATAGGTTTCCGGAAAGTGTTACAGTTACTAAAGTAGGCTGTGGGTCTATAAGTAGATTAGCACAGTGGGGAAGCAAGTATGGATTAAAAAAAGAGTGGATTCACTATCGAGATTCATATCCTCACTATGATCTCTTTGGGCAAAAGCAAAAGGAAATCTTATTAAAAGAAGGTCTACAAGATCATCTAATTCGATTCGATCTTTAAAGGAACAAAGGCGCTGGAGCTGAACGCAGCTATTCCTGCAACGAAACCTCAGCTATAGAATTTTATAATAAGCAACAAAAGAAAAACCACAATTTCTTATTGATAAGAAAATTGTGGTTCTCCCATCTTTTCATCTAAAGTAATAATTAAATTTTTTCCTTCAAAATACCAAACATCTGATTCTTCAACAAAAAATAAAATGTTTCCAGCTGTCGTAGAGGTATGAATAACATCAGGCTCTTCTCTAGTAACACCTAGAGAAAATCCCGGTACATTTCCTCCCATTCCACCGTACCTAACAAAAAAACGTAATGAAGCTTTTTCGTCAATTTCATATTCTTCTCTAAACCATTCAACGGCTTCGTTTGAAATTTTTATATCCAATCTAATCCTCCTAACCTTAAGCAGCTACTATTTCTAAGAAAGTTAATTTAAGAAGGTTTTGTAGATTTTTCTTTACTAATTTCAGGAACTAAATCAACGCCCCCGGGGTGAAAAGGATGACATTTACTAATTCGTATTACCGTTAATATCGTTCCCTTAATCGCTCCAAAACGTTTATAGCTCTCCAAACTATATGCAGAACATGTTGGATAAAATCGACATGTAGGCGGTTTAATGGGACTGATCACTTTTCTGTAGAACTTTACGATTAAAATAAATATATGTTTCATACCTATTCCTTCTTTGTTTTTCCCTCTTTATCATTGCTTTATCCGACTAAATAAAGTATACGATATTTTAATTGGATGATTCAATGATAAAGCCTACATCCAAGTTATTTTTGGTTCAGTTTTATTTTTAATACGTCTAATATTTTCTTTATGTCGAAAAAACACAAAGATTGTTAAACTAAGTATCAGTGCAAAGAGCAGCCAATCGTTTAAAAACAACGAAATAATTGTAGAAACTATTCCTGTTATCATTGAGGCTAGTGATACATATTTTGATAGATAGAGAGAAAGTATAAAAGTTAGTACCATTGCAATAAAAAGTAGCGGATTAATACCAAGTATGATGCCACCTGATGTAGCTACGGCTTTCCCGCCTTTGAATTTAGCGAAAACCGGGTATGTATGTCCTAAAACTGCAAATACTCCAATGATTAATCTCGAAACTTCAATATCAAAGAAGAAACTTGCAAACAATGGCATCAGTGTAGCAAGCGTCCCTTTTAATATATCCGCCAAGGTAACAAAAATTCCAGCTTTTGTTCCGAGTACACGAAAAGCGTTCGTTGCTCCTAAATTTCCGCTTCCATGTTCTCGGATATCGATTTTATATCCGATTTTCCCTATGATTAGTGCAAATGGAATGGAGCCTAATAAATATGCAATAATAATAAAAATAAGATAATCCACTCACTGACCTACTTTCGATTATTTTTTCTATACCAATAGTTTATCATAATTATTCATAAAACAATATTTGAAATAGAAGAAATGGTATATATGAGTTGATAACGCTTCAGACAGAAAGTATAAAAAAATAGGTTATCGGAAAATAGTGTAGAAAAAAGTATAGAATTCATTCCCTGAACACTTTTAAAAAATAAATAAAAGAGGATAGCACATAACTAGTATGTGTATCCTTTTCTTTCTGTCCCACAATCGTGTCCGATTCTGGAAGTTCGGCTGAACTGATATTTGCAGGTAATTTTTAATGTGACTATACAAAAATTGTTTAAGTTCAAAGTCAGAAAAATCATTAATAAGGTTAAAAATTATAAATTTAATTCAAGTCTGATAACAACATTCCATATACAATACTATCTGTCCATTCCCCTTTATTCCAAAAATCTTGAATGAAATGGGCTTCTTTTCTCATACCTATACGCTCGCATAATTTTTGTGACGCCTTATTTCGTGCATCAAGATTAGCCTGTATTCGATGTACACCAAATTTATCAAATAAATTCTTAACCAAACTACTTGCAGCCTCAGTTGCATAACCCTTGCCAGAAACTTCATTGGAAAAACATACTCCAATTTCAACAGTGTCCTTCATATCTGTATACCATACAGATAAATCGCCAATTACTTTTATATGATTTGCAACTGCCAAACTTAACATTGATTCTTTCGAAAGTGAACTATTTTCCAGCTTCTTATTAAACTCTTCTTGTAAATTTTTCCGTGTCCACTTATCGTGCAGAAGATACTTACATGTATCAACATTATTGTAAATGTTAAATACATCTTGTAGGTCTTCACTCTTAAACGGCCTAATTATTAGTCTTTCAGTGTTAATCTCCAGAAAAAGCATCCCTTCCAAATTAAAATATTAAGCTAATCCGTGTTATTCCATTAAATGACCCGTTTCTTGAATTACCTTATTCGCTTACGTTTAGAACGTGATGGTAGAATGTTAATGACGTCAATTGTTTCATCATTTTCATAAACCATATAGAAAATAAGATAACTTAACATACGATGCCGGCTTTTTCCGTATGTAAGACAACGGAAACCTTTGAAGGATCCTTCTTCAACCTTTTTCCCCGCATATGGAAAAGAAGATAACAGACGATCAATTTCATCAATCATGTTATCTTCTTTGGAAAACCACCATTCAAGTACATCTTCTCCTTGCTCCGCAAAGAAATCTTGAATTTGATCTAAACACTTGTTAAATTCCTCTGTGAAATAAACCGAAAAATTCCGGTTATTTTCTTTGTCCATACCTGAACTCCTTTAATTCCTTTGCGGTATAACGTTCCATCTCTGGATTATCAAGAAAACGTTGAAGCGATTCTTTTAATTCTGGGTATGCTTCAATTTCCTGTGCCAAATTATCGAATTCTTCATTCATAGAATCTGTATCGTGTACCTCCAAGGAGAACAATTTCCCATCAACTACAAACATTGTTTCATTTTTATCATCTAATGCATTTGCAAGTTCCTTTTTCACATTCTTATTTAATGCGCCCATTATACTTCACCTCAATTTAATTACTGTTATTATATCACAATTCAGGCTTTTTCCGACCATCTTCACTTGATTTTATTAGTAAACTTTAAAAATATTTACTGTAAAAGTCATGTCTTAATTTTCCACTAAGATATGCGTATATCCTTGTTGCCTCACTCTTTATCTTCAAAGTGAGAGAGGAATAGCCTTCAATTTTTTTATCCGACTGGTATTTTCCTAACGCTCCCAACAACATGTTTTCACGCTCCATATTATGAATCAATCATCTTAATTCGAGTGTAGTAGGGAACCATAGACTTTACTTCTACAGTCGAAATGTATAGTTATATAATGTCGAAAGCTCTGTAACGGAAACAAATAGACACAACCTTAATTAAAGAATTGTGCTGTTTGTAGATTGCTTGCTAAACACTCGCGCCTGTTTGTGGCAAATATTCAATTCGTAAAAAAATTGTAATGTGAATTTGCGGAAAAGCCCAAATCCACATTATTAAATTTTATTCCATTATGTTTCGAACAAATAAATGTTTATTCCGATACACGACCAAAGCAACAATAGCAAGCATCAATCCTGAAATAAGAAAAACACTTCTAACTCCAAGTAAATCTGCAAATAGTCCCATACCAAGGGATGATACTCCGAATATTCCTGTAGAAACAGCCCCTAAAGACGTGTAGATAGTGGATAGCTTTGTCTTTGGGACGCTAGTTTGGATAACTGTTTGTTGAGGAATACCCTTTATTTGACCAAATACTCCCATACCAAGCGACAGTAATATAGCAATAATTGGGCTACTGTTTACACCGAACCAGATTGTTATCAAACAGCTAAACAAAGAGCCAATAAAGATCACTTTACCCAATTTTGATTCTAATGCAGTGGCGTTTTTTATACAGTAGATGCTCCCGATGATTAATCCTAGAAATAAAGATCCATTAATAAAACCCCACCATTCTTTGCCTACGTGTAATGCTTCACTGACAAAAACGTAAAGAATTGCCGCAATCCAAACTGTTTCCGCAATTGTTTCCAGTATCTCCATTATAGCTATTTTTCGTAACACTGGAACATAGAATAATGTGGACCAACCCTTTTTAATTTGGTCTAGTTTACTTTCTTGCTCTATTTCCAGTTGTTCAACACTTTCCAGCAAACATAATAAAATGCTTGATACAACAAACAAGGAAAAAACTAACCAAACAATCTGTTGTGTATCCATCATAACAAGGGCTAAACTGCTTATAAACCACATAACCGTTTGTATGAATTGAGATAGTGTTTCAGCTATCCCATTCGCTCGTATTAGGTTATTCGGTTCTACATATTGTGGTATTAATGTTTGTTTAATTGGATTAGCACATCCTTCAAGAAATGCAATGCCTGAGATAATAATAAAGATTAAATAATAGTTTGCTCCCGATATTTCAGGTAATAACAATCCCAGTCCAACGATAACCATTGTTTTGCCTACTTGCGAACCGGCTAATAACCACTTTAAGTTTACTTTTCCGATCAATAAAGGTGTCAAAAGACTAGATACAAACATTGAAGACGTAATGGTAAATGGAACAAAAGAAGCTGCAGTCGCAGATCCCGTTAGTCCGAATATTGTACTGATAATACCTACCATATAAAGGACATCGCCAATACTTGTAAATGACTGTCCCGTGATCAGTAAGGAAAAGTTTTTATTCAATTTTATATCCCCCAAATTAAAATAATTTATATGATAAATGGGGGATTTTAAATTGGAAGTTTCATCTGATATAGCTCCTTCATCAACAGATAAATCTTGGGGGATTTCGATTTATCAAGATTTTTGATTACTTATTATAAATCATAAATTATAGAAATTTAATTTAGTAAATGTTTCAGTCTTAAACAATATGCCCGTTTCAGCAACTGCACCTGTTAGTTGAACACATCTAAGTCTTTCATAGAGTAAGTTAACTAGTCTGTTTTAAGACTGTATTTTATAACTTCGTTTTTATCATTGAAGAAAAGAATCAACCATTCACTATCGATACTAATTAATCCTCTTTCATCTCCGAGATAGTACACAATGTTATTTTCTTCCTTAAAGTATTCAGTTTGGGTTGGATTTCCCAATAACTTATCTACCTCTTCACTCGTCATTCCATTTAACTTATAATGTTCTAACAAGTCATCTACCATATATACTCTTTCCTCGGGTTTATTTAACCATCTTTCAGTTGAAAAATTTGATTTATATTCATTAAAACCAAGCATAATACCACACCAAAGTGGTAAAATAGAACATAGTAAGGAAAGGGTTTTAAATTGAATTTTGGCCTTCTTTTTCTCTTTAATTTTAGTACGCTTATAAAGGAACAATTGAAACAACAACAAACAAATGAATGGTAGAAGTATTGCTGATAAACTCACAATATTATATGTAGGACGAATCAAATAAATATATAAAAGATATCCCGAATAAAGAAATAAATACAAGACAATATACAAACTAAAAAACTTTCTAGCTACCATTCAACCACTCCTTATTACAACTAAAAAATTTGGTGCTTTTCTTCGAGATTGGGGCGCTAATCCTCCTTCTAGAAAAGCGCCCGTTTAGTGAAAATGTTAGAAATGACCAAATTGCTTAGTTGGAGATTTCAACGCAGAAAGCAGTTTGACGCACAAGCCTGCCAACAGTGAAAGTAATGTGTACAATATTAACCAAAACCAAAGAAGTGAATGCAGTATCGTTAGGTTTGCTATAACAGAAATTAGTGCTACCAAAATTGGCGCCAAATAAATATTTTTAAAGATAAAGTATCCGATTATTCCAATCAAAATTGAAGCCACTGGAAACGTAAACATAACTAATGTAATAAACAAACCCACTTTTATCCTCTCCCTTCACTACCTAAATTTAAATACAGTAGCAAGAAATGCATTTTGTTAAATAATTGCATCCATTCTTGTTCAACAATCTGACCGTTTGTGTAATAAAAAGTATTATAAATTGAACTTTTAAACCAACTTTAACATACATTTAAATTAATTTTAATTCTACACGATAATTCGGGGACTTAAAATATAAATTATATAAATATGACTTTTCTTAGTCACGACTTAGCTTTCTATTCCGCATTTCATAGCATTTCATACTATTAGTAAAGTACTAGTTTTCTAATATTGCAAAGATGTGTTAATATAAGAGACAAGTAGGAAACGTTGCAAGGAGGAAAATCAAATGACTAGTAAAAATCCTTCAAAAGAAATCATTTCATCCATATTAAATTCGTCAAAAACAATTGCTGTCGTAGGACTTTCAAACAACCCAGAACGGACTTCTTATCAAATTTCTAAAGCAATGCAGGATGCAGGGTATAAAATTATTCCTGTTAACCCGAATGTCAACGAAGTTCTTGGAGAAAAAGCCTATCCTTCTTTAAGTGACATTGAAGAAAAGATAGATATTATCAATGTCTTTAGACGATCTGAATTTTTACCGGCTATTGCTAAAGAAGCTATCAACATTGATTGTAATGTGTTTTGGGCGCAACAAGGCGTAACCAACGATGAGGCATATGAAATTTTGACAGAACGAGGATACACGGTAATTATGGATTTATGTATAAAAGTTGCACAAGCCGTCTTAGTATAAAATATAATGAAATTGTTATGATAATGGGATGACATTTTTAGTCATCTCTTTTTATCGTGAAAATGGGAAACGACAAAAGTAATTGATTATTGATGATATAAGCGTATAATATTTTAGAAGATAAGAAAGTTGAATACTTTCTACCGCTCACTGACTATGAGGTTGGATATTTTGGAACAGAAGAAAGTCAGGTGAGTGCAAATTTAGTTTCGCCTAAGGACTCGGTGAAGTCTTAGTTTTCAAATACAAATGTATGATTGTTTTTTATTGTTTTAATTAAAGGAGTCGATGATCGATTGGTTGATGCTTCATTAAATTACACAGAGGAGTCTATTCAAGTACTAGAAGGTCTTGAAGCGGTAAGGAAAAGACCTGCAATGTACATTGGTTCGACTGATATAAAAGGTTTGCATCATTTAGCATATGAAATAATTGATAACGCAGTAGATGAGGCACTTGCTGGATATGGAAATGAAATAAATGTTAAATTACATAAAGATAATAGTATTTCTGTTAGTGATAATGGGAGAGGTATCCCAACAGGAATTCATGAAACAGGAAAACCGACTACAGAAGTTATTTTTACAGTTCTCCATGCAGGCGGGAAATTTGGACAAGGTGGTTATAAAGCAAGTGGTGGATTACACGGTGTCGGTGCTGCAGTAGTTAATGCATTATCCGAATGGCTGGAAGTAACAACGTATCGTAATGGTGAAAAATATTACCAGCATTTTAAAGATGGCGGAAAACCGTCTACCACATTGGAAAAAAAAGGTGATACAAAAAAATCGGGTACAATTATCCGCTTTAAACCTGATCCGAAAATTTTTTCCGTAACTGAATTTAAAACAGAAACAATTGCAGAAAGGTTAAGGGAATCAGCTTTTCTCTTTCAAGGGTTAAAAATTACGTTAACGGATGAACGGACAAATAATGAGGAAGTTTTTGATTATGATGAGGGATTAGTCTCTTTTATCCATTATTTAAACGAGGGAAAAGATGCATTCCATGATGTAATATCATTTAGTGGTGAGCAGAACGGAATTGAACTTGATTTTGCATTTCAATTTAGTGATAGTTATGTAGAAAATATGCACTCCTTCGTGAATCATGTCCGTACAAAAGATGGTGGTACCCATGAAGTAGGCGCCCGTGCAGCCATAACAAGGACATTTAATGAATATGCAAGAAGAAACGAATTTCTTAAAGAAAAAGATAAGAATTTAGAAGGAAATGACATTCGTGAAGGCTTAACTGCTATTGTGTCTGTTAGAGTACCTGAAGAATTATTACAATTTGAAGGACAGACAAAAGGTAGACTTGGTACAACGGAGGTAAGATCCGTTGTAGATGCGATTGTCTCTGAAAAATTAGCATATTTTTTAGAAGAAAACGGTGATACTGCTAAGAAACTACTTGATAATGCGCTTCGGGCAAAAGATGCTCGTGAAGCCGCCCAAAAGGCTAGGGAAGATGCGAGAAATGGAAAGAAAAGAAAACGAAGCGAAACATTATTAAGTGGAAAATTAACACCTGCACAATCACGTGATACGTCTAAAAATGAACTGTATTTAGTGGAGGGAGATTCTGCAGGTGGTTCTGCGAAACAAGGTAGAGACCGTGTGTTCCAAGCAATCCTTCCACTAAGGGGGAAAGTAATTAATACAGAAAAAGCAAAACTGGATGATGTCATGAAAAATGAAGAAATCTCTACGATTATTCATACAATTGGTGCTGGAGTAGGCGCTGACTTTAACGTAGAAGACGCTAGATATGATAAAGTGATTATTATGACAGATGCTGATACAGACGGTGCACATATTCAGGTGCTATTGCTGACGTTTTTTTACCGTTATATGCGTCCGCTTATTGAGGCAGGGAAAGTATATATTGCATTACCGCCACTATATAAAATTTCCAAAGGTAAAGGAAAAAATGAGCAGATAGTCTACGCCTGGGAAGATAGTGAAATGGAAGAAGCTGTTAAGAAATTCAAAACTGGCTATACGATCCAACGGTATAAAGGTCTAGGAGAAATGAATGCGGATCAGCTGTGGGACACAACAATGAACCCTGAAACAAGAACATTAATTCGAGTAACAATAGATAATGTGGCACAAGCGGAAAGAAGAGTAACAACATTAATGGGAGATAAAGTATCTCCGCGTAGAACTTGGATTGAAGAAAATGTAGCGTTTGGACTAGAAGAAGATGAAAATATACTGGAAAAGTAAGATGAGAAGTTGTAAAGGAGAATTTTTATGTCTCAATTGAAGCAATATGTTGATTTACCGCTGGAGGACGTTATTGGTGATCGTTTTGGAAGATATAGTAAATATATTATTCAAGATCGAGCGATACCAGATGTACGAGATGGGCTTAAACCCGTACAACGTCGTATATTGTATGCAATGCACGTAGATAAAAATACACATGAAAATAATTTCAGAAAAGCAGCAAAAACAGTCGGAACCGTTATAGGTAATTATCATCCGCACGGGGATACATCTGTTTATGATGCGATGGTACGTTTAAGTCAAGATTGGAAAATGCGTTACGAATTAGTAGAAATGCATGGAAATAACGGAAGTATTGATGGAGATCCACCTGCAGCGATGCGTTATACAGAGGCAAGACTTGCAAAAATTACAGGTGAGTTACTGGACGATATTGAAAAGGATACAGTCGATTTTATACCTAACTTTGATGATACAAATAAAGAGCCAATTGTTTTTCCAGCTAAACTTCCAAATCTCTTATTGAACGGTTCCACAGGGATATCCGCCGGCTATGCTACAAATATTCCACCACATAATATCCAGGAAGTTATCGATGCTGTTATTATGAAAATTGATAAACCAACCGTAACTTTAGATGATCTTATGACTAAAATTAAAGGACCAGACTTCCCTACAGGCGGAATTGTTCAAGGTCTTGATGGAATAAAACAAGCTTTTGCAACTGGAAAAGGTCGGGTAGTTGTTCGGGGTAGGGCAACAACTAAAAAAATGCGGGGAAACAGAGAACAAATTGTCATTGAAGAAATTCCTTATGAAGTAAATAAAGCGAATCTTGTCCGAAAAATAGATGAATTGCATGCCGAACGAAAAGTGGAAGGGATTGCGGAAGTTAGGGACGAAACGGATCGTTCAGGTTTACGTATTGTTATCGAGCTGAAAAAAGATGCCGATAGCGAAGGGATCTTAAACTATTTATATAAAAATACGGACCTACAAATTATCTATCATTATAATATGGTAGCTATTCAGGATAAAACGCCGAAATTATTGCCACTAACAGAAATTTTGGATGCATATATAACACACCAAAAGGAAGTAGTAACACGCCAAACAAGATATGATCTAAATAAAGCAAATGATCGTGTTCATATTGTAGATGGATTAATAAAAGCTATTTCAATTTTGGATGAACTCATTCAAACAATTCGTAACTCTAAAAATAAGGCTGATGCGAAACAAAATATCATTCGACAATATGAATTTTCGGACCCTCAAGCTGAAGCAATATTAGCATTACAACTGTACAGGTTAACGAATACAGATATCACCATCCTTAAGGAAGAAAAAGTTGAATTAGAAGAAAAAATTAAAAAGTATGAAGAAATTTTAGCCAAACCGAAAGTTTTGTTAAATGAAATAAAAAAAGAGTTGCGAAGAATTAAACGTACATATGGGGATGAAAGAAAAACGACAATCGAAGAGGAAATTGAAGAAATTAAAATCAATATCGAAGTAACAGTACCGAGTGAAACTGTACTTGTTTCCATCACTAAAGAGGGGTATATTAAACGAACCAGTTTACGATCATATGCCGCTTCAAACAAAGACGATTTAACAATTAAGTCATCTGACCATCTTGTAAGATTATTGGAAATGGCTACAACCGACTATGTATTAATCTTTACGAATACCGGGAAATATATTTCAGTTCCAGTTCACGAATTACCTGATATAAGATGGAAAGATACCGGGGTACACTTATCCAATTTAACAACTTTTGGTTCAGATGAACGGATTGTTCAATGTATTCCTGTTCGCGAGTTTACAAACGATAAATATCTATTATTTTTAACAAAACAAGGAATGATTAAAAAGACAGAATTAGAGGTTTATCAATCACCCAGATACTCTAGAAGTTTAATTGCTCTAAATTTAAGAGAGGGCGATGAAGTAGTCAATATATTTGAAACAAATGGAAAGCAAGATATCTTTATTGCGACAAATCTAGGGTATGGATTATGGTTTAATGAATCTGAAGTTTCCCCGGTTGGTCAAAGGGCTTTGGGAGTAATTGCAATCCAATTAAAAGAGGCCGACTATGTTGTAAATGGACAAATTATCGATGAATCTATTTCTGATTTATTTTTAGTTACACAGCGTGGTGCATGCAAACGAATGAAAATTGATGCGTTTGACAAAACTGCAAGAGCAAGACGTGGTGTCCATATGCTACGGGAATTAAAAGCAAAGCCGCATCGGATTGTAGGGTTTTATACGATTTCTCAGGAAGAGGAAATAAGTTTAGTAACGGATAAGGAAAAAAGGATCAAGGTAGTACCATATGGTTTACCAATAAGTGATCGAAATAGCAATGGCTCCTTTATCATCGATGCAGATGAAGAAGGAATCGTTGAATATACGATAATAGAAGCAGAATATGATATTCCATTTAACGAATCATAATAGGTTATTCTGAAAGTATGCCAAGAAAAGGTAAGGGATGAATTAAAGAACATTTCATCTCTTACCTTCTTTTTGTTTCTTTAATGTTTTTTATGCATGAACTGTGAATTGATAATAGAGTAGTCCCTTTATAATGCTAGATTGTGATTAATTTGTAAATGCGAACTTGTGATATTTATTAAAATTCCCCGTATCTAAAATTAAAAAGAATAAAGCTAAATAAAAATCGGTGCCCACGCAAATTGGACTTTTTTTATTGATAAAAAGGAAATTGAGAAACAACCTTTATTGATTAGAGCCGGTAGTTATTGGAAATACTTGTGATAAGATAACACGGAAATGAGTTGAGCAATTCCATGTCTTTTTTTAAAAAAAATAAAGGAATGCCGTCCACTGTCAATAAAAGTATCGATCCGCTTTTTCCTTCACTTGAGGATAATATTAAATATATATGTGAAGCTTTTAACAATACAGAAGATTTAAAAATGAGGAAAGTGACTTTCCATGAAAAGCAGGGAAAATTATTCTATTTAGAGACAATGACCGATCCAAAGATAATTGAAAATAGCTTTCTAATTCCATTGACAGAGGCTGATGAGTGTGATGATCTAAGAAACGTTATTACAAATGTTGGATTTAAAACTTCGACCAACTTAAATGATGCAGTTTCTGCACTGTTAATGGGGAGCTGTGCCCTTGTATTTGAAGGGGAAAAAGAGACTTATTTATTCAACGCGCCTCAAATGAATACTCGTACTCCCGATGAACCTGAAAATGAAAAAGTTGTGAGAGGTTCCCATTTAGGCTTTGTAGAAAGTCTCGATATTAATATGAATCTGATCAGGCAACGGGTTAAAAATCGCCAGCTCATGATTAAATATTATGAGTTAGGGATGGAATCAAATAGAAAAATGGCGATTGTTTATATGAATCAACTGGCGAATCCTTCATTGGTTGAGGAAATCGAAAAGAGAATCCTGTCTATTTCAATGGATGCAATTTTCGCTCCAGGGTATATCGAAGAAATTATTGAAGAACATCCATTGTCACCGTTTCCGCAAAACCTCTATACCGAAAGACCTGATCGCTTGGAGGCTTACTTGATGGAGGGAAAGGTAGCCATTATGACTGAGGGAAGTACGGATGCGATTATTATGCCTGTCACATTTTTTTCTTTTTTTCAGTCCCCCGATGATTTCAATAACAGATTTTACGAAGGTTCCGCTTTTCGCCTGTTAAGGTTATTCAGTTTTTGGGGGACACTTATTCTTCCACCTTTATACATTGCGGTGGTCGGTTTTCACTTTGAAATTATTCCGTATGATATGGTAACCATTATGAAAAGTTCAATAGAAAATGTCCCGTTTCCACCCTTTGTTGAAGCGCTAGTCATGGTTATTACGATTGAATTGATACGCGAGGCGGGACTCAGGCTTCCAACACCGATAGGCCAGACGATCGGTATCGTCGGAGGTCTGATTATCGGTGAGGCAGTAGTCAATGCAGGTCTTGTATCGAACGTGATGGTTATTGTCATTGCCCTAACTGCGATCATGTCATTTACCATTCCCGCCTATGAGATGGGGAACACCATTCGCATATTATCCTTTCCAACCATGATTGCTGCAGCCACGCTCGGATTTGTAGGAATTGTAGTTTCTCTTATGTTCATTATCATCCATATGTGTAAATTGCAGTCCTTTGGGACACCGTATATTGCGCCTTTAGCCCCTTTAAATATGAAGGGTTTAAAGGATGCTTTAGTCCGCTTTCCGATCTGGTCAATGAACAAGCCCTCTAAAGATGTACATACGCAGCTGCCCCTTAAACAAAGATCATCAAGGGAGTGGGATAAGAATGATCGGTAATAAAGAAATCACCCGGTTTCAATTGCTATTTGTATTAATCCACTGCCAAATCGGTGTAGGTATTATTACGTTGCCTAATGAGATATTTATGAAGGCAAAGGGAGACAGCTGGATCTCTGTTTTGTTGGCGGGAATCATTATTCAATTAACAATCTTTATTTTCGGAGCCTTAATGATGCGCTTTCCATCCAGTAATTTATATGACATCATCCAATTACTTTTTGGAAAAGGCTTCGGAAAATTGATTGTCATCCTGTATAGTATATACTTTATGATCCTTGGAGGAGTTTTCTTGGCAAAGTTTGCCGTTATTCTTAGGGCCTGGATGATGCCAACGACACCCAAATGGTTATTGATCGGTCTGATAGTGATGATTGCTGTTTATATCGTTAAAGAAAACCTTCAGATAACGGCTCGTTTTTTATTTATTTCATCTATTACTTTCATCGGTTTCATAGGGTTCGCTATATACTCCTTAAAAGAGGCAAACTTTACATATATTTTGCCTATTGGAAATACGGGGATAGTGCCAATTATGAAGGGTATTCCAACCACTTTATATTCATATCAAGGATTTGAATTTTTGCTTCTCATTTACCCTTTTGTTCAATCGGATCAAAAGGGACTGGTGAAAGTGGCGACGATAGCCAATATTATTGTTACACTTTTTTACACATTCATAGTTATTACAAGCCTGCTTTTTTTTAGTCCGAACGAATTGAAGATTGTACCTGAACCAGTGTTATACTTAGTCAAAGCATTCACTTTCAAAATCATTGAAAGACCGGACTTGCTTTTCACATCGATGTGGATTGTACTAGTGGCTACAACAATTATAATCGTACTTTACGCATCCTCCCTTGGGTTATCATTCGTCATGAACTCAAATAAAAGGAGTATTTACGTTTTCATTGCTGCAGCAATAAGCTTTTTTTTGTCAATGACCGTTTATGGGGTTTATGAGATTGCTTCTGTATCTAGGATTTTTAATCCATTTATCTTTCTTTTCGCTATTGGCTTACCGATCTTATTTCTTCTTATTGCAATCATTTTCAACAAGAAAGAGAGGGAAAACAGCGAATGACTGGTCGATTACCTTTTATATGGGTTACTTTTCTAGCAGTAATACTTGCCGGATGCTGGGATGCGCGCTTATTGAAAGAACATAGTTTAGTCTTATCCATTGGGTATGATTTGGGAACCGATGAAACAATAATCAAGACGGTTACCTTTCCAAAAGAGAGTAGTGGAAACCCAAAGCAAAATTCACCTGCAACCCAAAGTAATGTAATAACGACAACTGGCGATACGGTGAAAGATGCTGAACATCAATTAGATCGGCTCATTCCTGAAAAATTTGACAGATCGAAAGCAAAAGTTATATTATTAGGCGAAAATTTAGCGACCAATGGAATATATTCAACTTTGGATTCAATCTATCGTGATTTAAGAGGTCCGTTAAATGCTTCGGTGGCTGTCGTTAAAGGAACGGCAAAAGATGCCTTGAATATAAAGGAAAATTACTCTCGGCCTGTTAGTGATTTTTATTCGGAGCTTCTCACTAGTGCGGGGGGAAGTGGTCTTACAAAGAATGAAAATGTGCAATCAATTTGCCCGATTATGTTATCGGATCTTAAAGATATCGCGGTTCCTTACATCCGTGTGACAGAAGATAGTAACATGGCAATAGTGGATGGTATGGCATTATTTTCAGGTGATAAAATGACTGGGAAATTAAATATAAAGGAAAGCTCCATGTTACTTATTTTGACCGATAATACGCCAAAGGGAACAAAAATGAATTTGAAAGTCAGTAACGATAAGGAAAAACACGATAAAAATTTTGTGGACTTCGTGATACGAAAAACGAAAAGAAAACTCAACGTATACACAGATAACGATGAGATTAAAGCGAAAATAGACTTGACCCTCCAAGTGGAAATTGATGAATATTCAACTGATCAGTTGCATAATGAAAAAAAAGCGAAAGCCTTATCCAAAGAAATAGAAAAAAAGCTAAATGAAATTGCAGTAAAGACAATAGCGAGTATACAAGAGGCAAACAATGATTCACTTGGGTTGGGCGAGAAAGTGAAAGCGTATCATCATTCCATATGGGAAAAAATTGACTGGGGTGAATCTTATCCGGAGGTTCCTATCGAAACGACATTTAATGTTGAAATCGTGCGGCATGGTATACTGAATTAAAAAATACCATTCAGGCATTTAAACAAGCCATGTATGAACGCGAAACTGTTGGATCATTTTTTCTTTAGTGAAAGTTCAGATGATGATTATCTGAACTTTTTGTTTTTTTCTGTTATTTCCTCGATATCATATACTAAAGAAGTTGGAGAAAAAAGTATCATATTTCAAATAAGATCACAAAAATTGCCTAAATATATCAGACAGTTTTTATTTGTTATGTATTTCATTATGTTCCGTGCTGGGGCGCTATTTAACTCCTCTTAACTTAATTGCTTTATTTACTTCTCTTTTTAAAATCTAATAAACTTCTGATTCTCGTTCTTGATTTACATCGTTTTTGAAAAAGACTTAATGAGTTGATGGCGACTCCAATGTAAGCACTTTTTTATATTATGAAAATATGATACGCTAAATTTATAGCTTTCGTTTTTAAATATTATTTTTGTTAAATGATGTAACTGTTTTTTAAATGAATAGCGTCTAAGGAGTGATAATGTGAATTTTGAACTTTCAAAAGAACAAGAAATGATCCGAAAAATGGTGAGAGATTTTGCA
>NZ_JBPPZG010000072.1:0-16745 GCF_051918545.1 Pseudogracilibacillus amylolyticus (SeqCode)
AGTAAGTTTTAATTTCCGCTCATTTCCTTCCTCATTTTTTCGCCAAACAACAGCTTGTCCAAACCCTTTCTCGTCCAAACGGTGAATATTTACTTCAAATGTTTCACCTAATATATTTTTATTCAAAGCAGGTTCCTCCCCCACTAAATCAACAAATTATTTTTCTCTATTATCATAACTGAAATGAATAGTGTTTGGGAAGAAGAAAATATTATTTAATTTTTAAATTTGGAAATTTCATGTTTTATATAAAAGTAGGAAATTTGAAGGAGACGATACTGATAAGTGAAGAACATGCTTTAAACTTACCAAGTAGATGGCTGAAAACTATCAATCTAACAGAAACATATTCTTACAATTTTCTCTTTTTGCGCTGTATTTATGCAACTATTAAAAAATTTAGAAATCTCTTTTTGTTGCCATGTTAAAAATTCATTTTGTCCATTGCTAGATTTTACATTATTGTTCAGATCATTATAGGAATTATATGCGGCTTCGACTTGTGACAAGGAAAATGATTCGGATGCTCCTTTTCCACTAACACCACCGTTATGCTCATTTGCATCAAGTATGTCATAGAGTAAATGAGCATTCAAATCACCCATTGTAAAACGGAGATAGGCTATTTCTTCTCCGTCTTGATTAAATCCAACCATTTCATGACTCACAAAAAATTCCTCCTTTAGTAATTTAATTTTTGTTTAAAAATGAGACATAATTAATAAGTGATCGGTTCTAAGGAAAGTTATTCATAAAGAAATAAGAGGCGTATAATAATTTTGGCATCTAAAGTGGAAAATGTGTTGTTTTTTCTTGAAATAAAGATAGGAATTTAGAGGAAATTACCTTAATAAAAGATTACTAGGAAGAAATGAGTTTGTCAAAGGAAACTTTTCGACAAAATTCGAGAGTTTTATTATTTTAAAACTGCATTAAAAAACACCTGATTTGAAAAATCAAGCGTTGATAAGATTGTCTTCCTACACTCTTTTGATTATCTACTTCTAGAATCCTGGATGGATTAGTTTTGAAAATAAATAGCCTTTACCAAATGGGCCTGAGATATTATTTTGTATTTAACGGTCTATCAAAACAGCAGCTCATCACTTACATAACTTTGAAGACATGCAGATATGTACATTTAATACAAACTTTTGCAGTTTTCTGGTAGTTTAAAAGGAATTTCTTTGTTAATACGCTCATAAAACATAATTCCATTCAGTGTTAGACTTTAATCAGGAAATAGTCTAGCAATCTTTTTACCTTCTTGTACCAATTTTAATTCACTAAAATTAGTAGTCCTAATAATCCGATTACGCAAACTGTACCAATTAAAGCAAAAACATTTAAGACTCTATTTATTTTCATTTTCTCTTTAAATATTTTGCAGAGTATAAAGTAAACTCCAATGCCGACAATTCCACCTAATGTATTGCCTATAAAATCTGTAATATCGGTTGCACCAATGGCAAATATGAATTGAAATACTTCAAACAACAAACTTACACTTGCCATTGGAACAACTTTTTTTATGAAAGACCAATTTGGCTTCAACATGCTCAAATAAATTCCAAATGGGATAAAAATAATGATGTTTTGAATAATCTCCTCAAAATAAATTTGATTATTAATGATCGTCGAATCAGCAAAAGGGATTAAATTAATATTTCTTATGTGAGGCAATTCATTAAAAGATAAAGTCATTTTAAACAAGATAATCCAAATTAGTGAAAGTAGATAAATAACGAATAGACTAATAGTTATTACCTTTTGCCGCCTTTTAAATTTCTCCACAAAAAAACTCTCCATTTCTTGCCTATCATATATTTGAGTTAAATGATTCCTATTGAATGCTAATTACATAATCTTTTTACTTCAGAAGATGCAAAACTCTTTATATCATACAAGGTTGCAATTTACCGATGAAGGTAAAATAAATGGCCGTGCCGTGTTAGTACCTTAAAGTTTAGAAAACTGTGGGGATTTTTCTATTTTGTTTCGGCAAAAAGTCAGGGGATTCTGAGATCAGAAAATAGGATAGAAAATGAACACAAAACGGTAATAATAAGTGACACTTTTGATTGTACGTCGAAAGCCACCCTGCACATTATTCTTTTTTCGGTTAATGATAAACAGAATTTTGTCATACTAGATTTACGGTGTAGGAATATACGTTCGTTTATGGTATAATTAAAAGTAACAATGGACTGGCTTCCCATGAGGGGTTATGGCGCATTCTTTTTCCTTCTCGATATGATCGTGAAGGGAGGTGATGCCAGTGGACGTTTCAGAAACATTGGTTCTTATGATTGCTTTTGGGACTTTGATCGTTTTAATAATGTCCAGCAGAGAAAACAAATAATCCCTCGTGTGCATTAGCCCGCGCGTGAGGGATTATTCCGTAACGTGCCTCCCCCTCTTGTTGGGGTTGGTCTATTGTATCCGTTCCATGTTAGCCGCATGGAACGTTTTTTAGTATATGAATTTCTAGTTCCATTATACCATATTTTATTAAAGGAAACATATTTTATGTTATCCTCTTATTTGACTATGATCTATTTTCAAAGCTATCCATT
This sequence comes from Pseudogracilibacillus amylolyticus (SeqCode), assembly GCF_051918545.1. Lineage (NCBI taxonomy): Bacteria > Bacillati > Bacillota > Bacilli > Caryophanales > Bacillaceae > Pseudogracilibacillus > Pseudogracilibacillus amylolyticus (SeqCode). The sequence goes on from NZ_JBPPZG010000072.1 coordinate 2,577, forward strand.
CTCCGGCACTAGCCAATCCATCTCATAATTTAATGATTGAATAAACCCATCTCTATAATAATATATCCTAAAAATCAAAGAAGCCAAGTAGTTTCCCCGCCATGAAAAACACGGTGATGATGAGAAAAGCTCGAATCCATTTGTCACCCTTATATATAGCGATATGACTTCCAGCCCAGGCTCCAAAGGCATTTCCAACCGCCAATGCCAAACCTAGATACCAATTAATTTGCCCGTGAATAATGAATACAAAAAGAGAAACGAAAATGTAAATTCCACCGACAAAAACCTTAATGCTGTTTGATTTAACAAGACTGATTCCAAAAATCGCTGTTAAACCAGCAATTATAAAAAAACCAGCTCCTGCCTGAATAAATCCACCGTAAATTCCCACAAAAAAGAAAGTGATGATCCCCAACATTTTACGAACCTTAGAATAGTCACCATTGCCAATCGCTGAAGTTTTCTTTGCTGGCTTCCAAATAATAAATATAACTGTAATGACCATTATAACAGCGAGGATCTGGTTAAATAATTGATCCGATATTGAGATAGCAAGGTTGGCCCCTATCACTGACCCAATAACAGCCGGAATGCTTAGCAAGAAACAGAGTTTTTTGTCAAAGTATCCTTTTCGGTAAAAATTTGTGGTTGCCGCAATACTTTGTATCACTATAGCAACCCGATTGGTTCCATTGGCAACTGCAGATGGTAAACCAAGAAAAATTAAAACAGGTAGGGTTAAAAGAGATCCCCCTGCAGCCATTGTATTAATAATACCTGCTATAAAACCTGTAATAAGTATTAGAAAAATATCTGCAAAAGACATAATAAACATCCTCTAATTCGCTCTGGTAAAACAAAAAACTCAATATAAGAACTTCAGTCCGCCTAACCAAAATAGACGGACAAACGAAGGATCTCAAGCATTTTCGATCTTAAACCAATTTACGAAACTGCATAAATTGATTGAGGATAAATCAAGGGGTCTTAGCAGCCCCTATTGAATGTGCACATCATCCAACTGATCGACGAACTGCGAAAGTTGCTGTTAAAAAATCGTGTTCAAAACCGACAGCCGCGTAAAATTCAACATTTGTAATAAATTGCTTATTAGGTTTATATTCTTTAAGCAATTGTAGTGTCATTTCCTCAACACCAAATCCAATCTGTTGTCGTTTCTAGATAGTTTGATCGCGATATTATTATTGGTAGAACTCGCGGATCCCTTTGTTCAGTGTATGGTTTGAAAGTCATTTAGCTTCCTCCTAAGTGAATATTTGGTTATTTTTCCGTTAATTGTTCCGGGGTAGAATTTAGCAACAATTGAAGCCTATCCATGCTTAGTATAAAATCTTCTATTTCCTGCCATAACAAGGCTTGCTTTGTTAAGCCCAATAATCTGTTGCCCTTTTTTTTCCTAATAATCCAAGGAACTATTTGGTGATTTTCAATATTTAACTGCCCAATTTGCTTTTTCAAATGAATCCACATATCAATTGTTTCATTAAATTTTCTATACTCATCTTCAATCACCGTCAACTTACCTTTCATATCTTTCCAATCATTTAGGATCGACATTTTTATTAATTCGTTGTTTCCATTTGAATCGAAATTCATTGATGTGTCACTCAACTGCTTCTCTAAATTTTCTAAGGCTAATTTCCACAGAAAAGATTGATCACTTGTAATTAAACCACTTTTCCTCAGACAATCTCGCCCCCAAACGACAAATATCTCTCAGATTGATTCACTCCTTTTCATTGATATAGACACAATCACTAAAAATTTTTAGAAAGGATAAAATATCTTCTATTTACTATTCATCATATTACGTTTAGACTTGTAATTAAAATGATTATATAAGATTGAATCGATCATTTTAAATGATAAGGGGAGTGTAGGATGGACATAAAGGAATTAGTTATCTTTAAAACTTTGGCTCATGAAGGAAATGTCACGAAGGCCGCTGAACGATTAAATTATGTTCAATCTAATGTTACAGGGAGAATAAAAAAATTAGAATCAGAACTACAAACCGTACTGTTTTACAGACATCCGCGGGGTGTCTCGTTAACATCAAAGGGAAAACTGCTTTTATCGTATACAGACAGGATTTTAAACATAATGGAAGAGACCAAAAAGGCCATTCAAGATTCTGAAACCCCTTGTGGCCCACTATCTATAGGTGCAAATGAAACAACGGCATCCGTTAGATTACCTGCTGTTTTGGTTTCATACAATGAACACTATCCCGCAGTGGAATTGTCCCTCAACATAGGTGAAACAAGAGATCTCATCAGTGACGTTCTTGATTACAAACTAGATGGAGCGTTTGTGGTAGGACCCGTTAAACATCCTGACATTATTCAGACACCAATACTGAAGGAAGAACTCGTTGTTATAACAGACAGCCTACAAGCTCCATTCACTTTCTATACAGATTTTAAAAAACGGACGTTGCTAACTCGTCCCCATTGCATTCACAGAAAACGGCTGGAACAATGGCTTCATGATGAGGGGATTTTTCCCATGAAAATTATGGAGTTCGGAACATTAGAAGCAATTATCAGGTGTGTAAAAGCCGGACTAGGGTATTCTATTACTACAAAGTCATTAGTCAGCCACCATAAAATGGATGACCATCTACGTTACCACGAGCTCCCAGAGAAATACTCAACCGTAAAGACAGTGTTTATACGAAGAAAAGATGCCTTTATAAGTAGTGCCTATAGTAGATTTATAGAGATGATAATTAAAAGTTTCTGAGAACAATACTCAAAAAAGAAAGTTTTGCTAACATTCACCAAAGAGGTAAACAAAAGACGATATCTTGTAACGAGGCTCTTGATCTGTCTATAATGAAAAAGTCTCTTGCCTTCATAATTAAATGGATATTATCTTTTACTTAAGTAACTTAATTGGGTGAAAAACATACTCACAATATATATTCATAACATCACCTCTAAAATAGTAGTTTTCGTTCATATTTACTCTTACTGCTATTCACCTTTATTTAACGGTTTACTCGATACAATAATTTTTTGAGGGTATATGAGTAGTTATTGAAATTGCCTAATAGTCATCATTGTGCCACAAACTAGGTTTGCTTCTTAGGAGATCGTGGAATTAATTTTGATTTATTTCCTTTAATGGAAAAGCATAACATGCCAATTATAGCATTTCCTCTCGTATCAAGAGGAGCACTTAGGCAAGGATTTAACAAAACAAAAAGTGTTATTTAAAATTCGAAATGGACAGAATGAATGCCATTTAATGTCATTTGAACCTGCCCGTCCTCGGAGACGTATCTACTGCTTTTTTGGGACTATCGGTGTACTGAAACATATCCACCCTCGCTCGTATTGTTTACGAAAAGGACACTCTAACTAGGAGCGCCCTCAATCATAAACATTGATGTATTAATAGTCTTTTTTCTTTACTGGAATCCAGTTTTCGCTTCGATACTTTGGTTTCCCAGTGTCTGAACTCTCATTCCACAAAATTTCAGAGCCTACAACTGGCTCATATCCTGAAGCTGGAAACCACTCTGAATCTATCCTTCCCCATACATTTTGAAGTGTTTCCGAGAATGGTCCAATGGATTCGAAAACTGCCCAAGTACTGGCTTCTATTTTCAATACATCAAATTCTGCTGTTTCATCATTAAAGTTGCTACACCGATGTCAAAAACGGTGCCAATTATACTTGGAATGGTTTAAAAAGCGATCGATCGTATCATTCGTAGGCAGACTTTCAGATTTTTTACCTTCAAACAATCGAAACCAATTTTTCTGTTCGAAGACCAAACAAAAAACGAGCTTAAATAAATAGACACAAGAAAAACAAATCCCTTCATAATACCAGCGTTCCGTAGGTGTTTAAGGATTTCTAATTCTTTCAATGCTGTTTTTAATCTTTTGGCAATTAATTATTCTGGTCGTTATTCTTCTATCATAGTAGGAGGCACCTCTTCTAATTGGTAGTTTTTTCTGGACAATTAACTTTACCAAAAGTTGGGGTGCTTTTCTTTTTTAATAACTGTTTGTCAAGGTGCATAATAAAATACAGAAAGTGTTAATGCCAGTAACGATTGGATACTATTTTTTAGTCTGTGATGTTGAGTATTAAGGTTAAAATTATTATTCTATTGCGTTCCCACACCCCAGATCAATTACCACTGAAACAGTAATGTGGTTTTTCAGTACTTTTTTAGTTTTTTCACCTTCTCCTACAAACACGAAATGCTTATGAAAGTGTTTAAAACTAAGGATCTCTATTAAGTTTGTCGTTGTATCAACGCTATCGCCTCCACATGCGAGGTTTGACAAAACATGTCCACAGGCTGCACTTCTTGTGTTTTATACCCACCGTCCTCTAAAATTCGCAAATCACGCGCTAAAGTTGAAGGATTACAAGAAACGTAGACAATTCGCTTAGGTGCCATATCAATCATCGCTTGCAGTAATGCTTCATCACAACCTTTTCTTGGTGGATCCACAACGATGACGTCAGGTCTTAGTCCTTGCGCTGTCCACCAGGGCATGACTTTTTCCGCTTCACCAACTACAAACTCGGCATTCGTTATTCCGTTTAACTTTGCGTTTATTTTAGCGTCGTCAATGGCTTCCGGGACAATTTCTACACCATATACTTGCTTCGCTTTTTGCGCGAGAAATAACGAGATTGTTCCAATTCCGCAATACGCATCGATTACGACATCATTAGGACCAACATTTGCATACTCCAGTGCTTTATCATATAACACTTTTGTTTGGGTCGGATTCACTTGATAAAAAGATCGTGGAGAAATTTTAAATTTCAAGTCACCAACAGAATCATAAATATAATCTTCGCCAAATAGGGTATGTGATTTTTTTCCCATAATCACATTTGTCTTATCCTGATTTATATTTTGGATAATCGATTTTATAGTCGGATAAGTCTCCGTTAGTTGTTTGATTAATTCTTTCTGGTGCGGGAGCTTTTCCGTACGTGTTACAAGAATGATCATCGTATCATTTGTACCAAAAGCCGTGCGCACAATAATATGACGTAAAACCCCGCGGTGTGATTCCTCATCATATGCTTCAATTCCAAGATCAGTCGCGATTCTTCTTACTGCTTCTACCATCCGGTCTCCTAGCTCATTTTGAATAACGCATGTATCCATATCATCAATAATTCGATGGCTGCGCTGTTGATAAAATCCTGTAATTAGTTGTCCATCTTTATCACCGACTGGAATTTGTATTTTATTTCGATAACGCCATGGGTCTTCCATTCCTAACACAAGATGGACGGGAACATCGTCCAAATGCGCAACTTTTTGCATGACGTTTTTCACTTGATTACGTTTCATCTCCAGCTGCATCTCATAACTCATATGTTGCAATTGACACCCACCGCATTTATAAAACACATTACACGGAGGTGTCACCCGTTCTGGACTCGCTTTTTTTATATCTAGCAATTTTCCATAACCAAATCGTTTATTTACTTTAATTACTTTTACTTCCGCTTCTTCGCCAGGAAGCCCGTGCGGTACGAAAATTGGGTAGCCGTCTACTTTCCCAACGCCACTTCCTTCATGTGTTAAATCTTCAAATGTTAAAGTTATTGTTTCATTCTTTTTTACTGGAACTGCTTTTTTTGCCATGATATTGATCTTCCTTTATGTAAAATTCTATTATAGTATGTATGTAAATTTTTTTGTTATCCTCATATTAACATAGCTTGCCATCGACTATGAAGAATAGAAGTGGATACGCTGAATAAAAGGGTTTTTCGCTGAATTAATTGTAAAATCGCTGAATTTTTCATTAAAACGCTGAATAATTATGATTTTCGCTGAAACTATAGTCAAAATAGCTGAATAGGATTTTTATCCCAAAAAAACACTCCTTTTATCAGGCGTTTTTCCGATAAAAGGAGTATATTAGAATACTTGGCTTATCGCCAAGCTTGGCGAAAGCCTTAGTTGCACTTAAACTTTCTGCCAAGTTAAATTGCTCTCAAAGGACATCTCTATTTATGATGCTTAATTACGCTTGATATTTCTCTATTTAAATGCTCATCCGTATATTTCGTGCTCTCTTTTGTCATTGTCATCTTGTAAAAAACGATTCCAAGTATTACCCAAATAATAATGATAATCCACTCATACGGCCAAATTAAGGCGGACGGCATTCCGGGCATATATAGTACTCCGATACCCAACCCCATAATTATCGCTAACCATCCAATGACAGGTCCTCCTTTTAAATAAAAAGGACGTACCATTTTGGGCTCTTTTTTCCGTAAAACTAAAAAAGATATTGCAACCATTAACCAAGCTACTACGAGACCTAAACCGCCTGCATCTACAAGCCATACTAATGCTGGACGACCAAATAATGGAGCAATACTTGATAATAGGCCAATGAGTAATATTGCTTTATAAGGTGTTTTATATTTTGGATGAAGATCTCCTAAAGCCTTTGGAAGCATTCCCGCTCGTGCTAAAGCATATATCGCTCTACTTCCACCAATATAAAATCCGATCCAGCTTGTTATAATACCACCGATTCCACCGAGCACTAATATATTACCCATCATTTGACTGTTACCAAATGCTTTCGCCATTGCATCCGCCGTGACTAAATTTGAAGCATCTATTTCAGAAGGTGTTAGAACTCTTGATACTCCAAAAATTATTGCCACATACCATGTAACTGCTAAGATGACTGAAAAAACTAATAATTGCCCAATTCTTTTTTGCGGTAAGTTAATTTCTTCTGCCGCTTGAGGAATTACATCAAATCCAACAAACATAAAGGGAGTCATAATAATAACGGTAAAAAGGCCGGCAGTTCCATTTTCAAAAAACGGTTGCATATTTGCCGTCGAACCGGAAATTCCACTACCAGTAACTAACAGAATACCGGCAATAGCAATTAATAATGTGAAAATGAACATAATTACAGTTGAAAATTTAATGCCGCGATAATTAATCCAAGTAATTAAAATGGATCCTACTATTCCAACACCTGCCCAAGTTACTGTAACATCCCAACCCGTGATCGTATACATATACCCCATACTGTAATTAGGAATTAAGTATTCAAATACGGTTGGTAGAGCCACTGCTTCAAATGCTACTACAGAAACATACCCTAGTATCAGTGCCCAAGTTGTTATAAAAGACGCCACTCTTCCCATCGCTTTAAAGCTATAAATTAATTCCCCTCCAGCAAGTGGCATTGATGAAGCGAGTTCTGCATAGGTCAGTCCGATTAACACGACCAAGGTGCCTCCAATTAAAAAGGCAAGTATTGCTCCTAAGGAACCAGCTTCTCTAATCCATAAACCAGCTGTTACAACCCAGCCCCAGCCAATCATTGCTCCAAATGCGAGTGTAAGTACATCTCTGTTACCTAATATTTTTGCTAACTTTACATCGTCCATGTTCCTCCTCCTCATAAAACTTGTCAATTCATATTTATGAGATAAGAAGGACACATATTCATTTTTACAAGATGTAAGATGGTGTAGAAGCTACTGTCTGAACTCGCTTTTTTATATCTAGTAATTTTCCATAATCAAATCGACTATTTACTTTAATTACTTTTACTTCCTCTTCTTCGCCAGGAAGCCTATGCGATACGAAAATTGGTAGCCATGATGATGAAAGATAGATCCCTTGCAAAAGGAGTCAAAACGTCACGTGGAATTAACAGTTTTCACAAAAGAGCGATTCTTTTTAGTTATTCGAAAACTATTTTTAGTACGGATAACAACGATGTGCCATTTCATATTTAATAAAAAAAGTAAAAGCCCTTTCTTCTGGTTGTAAGAAAGGACTTTAGTATATTTCATGTTTTAATTTTTCTAATAATTATCGTTAGAATCTTCCTTGCAGTTTAAATATAATCTCCGCAAACAATGATGCAAAGAAAAATGTTCCTGTGTAGACAACTAAGGAAATAACAATAATTCGCCAACTTAACTTTTTAAAGCTTTCTAAATCTTTCCCTAAAGATAATCCTGCGTAAGCTAAAATGGGTGTTGCCAACGCCATGAAGTTAATTACCTCAGTTTTTTCAACGATCCAGCCATTACCTGGAAAAGCGGGCGTTGTTACAATCAGGGCGATGAATGAAATCCAGACAACAGCTGGTATCTTCGGTAAAAGGACATTAATTGAAAGACCTACTACTGTAATAATGACAATAACAATTATTCCTGGTAAAGATTCGATCGGAGATATTCCATATCCCACCCAGTTTCCAAAAAGTGTTATGAACCCTATTAATGCGAGAACTTTTGCCTTTTCAACCATTTTTATGCTGCCCCTTTCTTCCGTGAACGTCCAATTTTAGGCTCGAGCCATTCATACAGACGTACAGTTACAGGGAGTGAGAAAAATACACAAATATATGTTCCTAATATTGTAGTGATCAAGTTGGCTGCTGCAGCAAATAAAGCAATATCTTCTGCGTCATTCGGGAATGTTACCGCTAACGCACCTGATGCGGCCGCCATCATACTTCCAGAACCAACTCCGGCTCCCATTGCCAAGGATATTGGATGAAAGATTCCAATACTACCTAAAAAACCTGCAAGCAGAGCTAAATAAATTGCCCCGAATACTGTTCCACAAACATAGACACCTAATGCACCTCTACCTTCAGGCGAATCCGCTCCATATTTTTCGGAAATAATTGCAAGGTTAGGCTCTCGGTCTATTGAAAATGTTGACCCTATTGCTTCACGCTTCATACCAATTAATAAAGCAATCGGCAATCCAATTACAAACGTTCCAATGATATGACCTACTTCCTGAAAAGCCAATGACAATCCTGCCTCAAAAATTTGTGGAAGAGATGGTCCTAACATCGTTGCGAGCTTAGCTACGAATAGCATAAATGATATACCTAAAATTGTAGCCGCGTTTTTCATTTGCCCCTCAGTTAGTAATTTTAACTTAGGGAAGCTGACAATTCCTCCCAATACTAGAGCGTATAGCATTGGGAATAATGCTATTGTTCCAACGCCTAAGTCAAACTCTATAACCCCTATTGCTTCTCCAATTAATACAAAAACGAAAGCAATAAGATGAAGTTTCCAGTTACTCAACAGACTTTGTTCTTTCTTTGATTGTTTCATTATGTTCTTCCCCACCTCTTCGTTTAACATTTATAATACGTTTAAACAATATACACTTCATTTTCCCCTACTTCGTTTGTAATTGTTTAACTACTTCATAGACAGCGGTAGAATCTTGATGACCTTTTCCATTATAACTTGCAATTTGGAATAATTGGTGTGCAGATTGGCTGCAAACGGTTGGTATTTGCTCGGTTTCTGCAAGGTTTCGATATAGATTCATATCTTTCATCATATTAGCTAAAGAAAATTTCACATCATCAAATGTATCTTTAAGCATATTCGGGCCAAATACATCCATTACACGTGTTTGACCAGATCCTTTTTGCAAGATGGAGGCAATTTTCTCTTTTGGTACACCAGCCTTTTCTCCAGTAATTAATGCTTCACTTAACAACGAAATGATCCCACCAACAACTACATTATTGCAGAGTTTTACAATTTGACCAGCACCACTTTCACCAACATATTCAATATTACTTCCTACAGTCTCTAAAACTGGTAAAACTTTTGGAAAGGCTTGTTCACTACCTCCAACCATAATCGTTAATGTACCATTATTGGCACCTTCTGGACCACCACTTAGTGGACAGTCAAAATATTCAATGCCTAACGCTTTTGCATCTTTATGCAGCTGTCTTGTTATTTCCACATCGTTTGTACTCATATCCAAAATGTGAGTACCCTTTTTCATAACAGAAAATGCACCTTGCTCTTTGTCGGTCAAAAGTTGCTTAATTAATGCAGGGGATGGCAATGATAATACCATAGTTTCGACGTCTTGTGCTAAATTTTTTACGTTTTCTGCGCGGATTGCTCCTTTTTCAACTAATTTCTGAATAGGGTCATCACTAATATCATAGACATGTACATTGTAATCATTTTTTAATAGGGTTGAAGCGATTCCAAATCCCATTAACCCACATCCGACTACTCCAATATTTTTCATAGCTGCTCTTCCTTTCTAAGATGATATGGAGGATGACGAGTCCCAAACAGACACGTCTATCCTCTTGTAACTATGGTTTGATATAAACTGTTTTATAATCTGTCCAGAAGTCAAGTGCCGTCGAACCTTGTTCGCGCGGTCCAATGCTGGATGCTTTTTTGCCACCAAACGGGTATTGATTTTCGAAGTAGTTTGACGGTATATTTACATGGGTAACACCTGATTCAATTTCACGGACGAAATGAAAAGCTTTATTTAGATCGTTTGTGTAAATTGTGGAAGAAAGTCCAAACTCGTTATCGTTAGCAAGCTCGATTGCTTCGTCATATGTGTCTACCTCCGTAATTCCAATTACTGGTCCAAAAATTTCTTCACGGTAAATTGTCATATCACTTGTTACACCACTAAATACTGTCGGGAGGACAAAATACCCTTTATCCATTCCGTTTTCTTCTAAGCGTTTACCCCCATACTCCAAAATTGCTCCTTCTTGGATAGCAGAATCTACATAATGTAAGTATGTGTTCAATTGACCTTCATCAATTACAGGCCCATTATCGACATTTTCGCCAAAACCTTCACCGATTACTAACTTCTTCGCTCGTTCTACCAATTTCTCAGTCAGCTCTTTCGCAATTGACCTTAATACGATGACACGGCTCGTACCTGTACAGCGCTGCCCATTATCTAAAAATCCACTAATGACCAAATTTTCGACTGTTTCATCAATGTTGGCATCTTCAAGAATGATCGAAGGATTTTTACCGCCCATTTCAGCTTGCATTTTTGCCCCGCGACTTGTAACGGCTTTACCGAGCGCCAGTCCCACATCTGTTGAACCTGTAAAAGACACTGCTTTAATTTTTGGATGATTTCCAATCGCATTTCCAATTACTCCGCCAGGTCCTGTCACCATATTAATAACGCCAGCTGGTACTCCAGCCGCTTCAAATAATTCAATAATTTTAATACTAATTAACGACGTGTTACTAGCTGGTTTAAAAACAACTGTATTTCCTGCAATAATCGCAGGTGCAATTTTCCAAATGCCTATCCCAAGCGGGAAGTTATACGGCGCGATTACACCAACTACACCGAGCGGCTCCCGAACTGTATATCCGAAAACATCACGATCATGAGACGGGACTGTTTCCCCAGTTAATCTTGTTGCTTCTCCACTAAATTGCTTCATTGCTTCGATTGTTTTACGTACTTCCCCGTTCGCTTCTCGGAAAGATTTTCCGACTTCTTTCGTAATAATCGTTGCTAATTCTTCTTGCTTTTCTTCTAAAAGCCCGATTAATTTAAAGATGACATCTCCTCTTGTTGGTGCCGCTGTATGTGACCAATCATAGAAGGCGCTTTCAGCAGCTTGAATAGCAAGTTCTACATCGCTTTCATTAGACTGTTGAAAATATCCTAATTTTTCTTCGGTATTTGCAGGATTTATACTTGCATATGTTTCATTTGTTTTAGATGGAACCCATTCTCCATTAATATAGTTGTAATATGATTGTGCCATGTGTAGTTCCTCCTTGAAGTGAGTTGAATATATTAATAATAGAATGAAATTTTTTGAAAATAAATATGGCAAGCAACGAAGATTTTTAAGTCTTTTTGTTACTTGCCACATATAAACGAAAGGCGATAACTAAATCAATCCAATCCTTTTCGTTATCGAAATCTACTTCTAGTACTTCTTCAATTTTACGCAATCGATAGTAAAGGGTATTCGGATGGATGTGTAATTTTTCAGCCGTTTGTTTATGACTTTTATTCAATTCAATAAATGCCTTCAATGTTTTTATAAAACTCTCGTCAAGTAAATCCAAATTATGCAATTTATCGTGCATAAACATGTCGAGCACTTCTTCATCAACTTCAAATAACAATCTCTCTATTCCAAGCATTGCATATTCAACGCTCTGCATTTGATGACGTTTAGCGTAGCCAACAGAGCGAATTGCCTCATTGTACGAAATAGACAGATCTTCAATCTTCGTTTCTCTTCCTATTCCGAAGATAATTTCAAGCCTACCCCAATGACGTGTTATTTGTTCAATAAGATCATGTAAACTATTTTTCTTACGTTTAGGAACGATAATAACTAACTGAAATGCGCGCGTGAAAATTAGACTGTTCATGCCCATTAACTGAGTAATTCGTTCAATCGATTGGACAAAACGTTCTTTTTCAATTAATTTTTCGAGTTGCCATAAAGCTTCTTCTTTGCCTTCCATGATGATACATTGAATCGTTGTATTTTCATCCCATTTTACATATTGTAGAGCATGTATTAAATCTTTTCCTGAAATCCCTTCGATTAACTGATTAAATACTTCTTCTCTAAAATGAAGTTCTTTTTCAAAAATTGCATTATTTTTAATTAATTCCAATGCAATGGAAAGACTCGCCTGTTCAATCGCTATTTGATCCATATTAGAGTAGTCATGGAAAGGTTTTTCGAGTTTTAATAACCCTAGAACTTCGTTGCTTCTCACAATCGGAAAAACATCTTCTTTATCTTGATCAATTAAATCCAGATCAAAAATTACTTTAGAATGAATAATACGTTCCAACAAAGAAATTACATTTTCTATTCCACGTCCCTCAATGATCAGTTGATAGAATTGGTTATGAATTGAAAATGACTGCCTTAATAAATTATTTTTTTCTTTTAAATCTTGATAAACGTTTGAGTTATCTATCGCAATAGCACTTTGATCTGCAACTACTTCAATCACTTGCATATCCTCTTTGGTGAACACATCATTTTGACTAAAACTATCAACGACTACAATGCCATAGCAATGATCTTTACTCATAATTGGCACAACAAATGCACTTTTTATTTTGCGTTCGTGCACACCTTTAAAATAATGCTGGTAGTTTTCTTCGGACATATTATTCATATAAGCGTCAATTTCTTCTTCCGAGGTAAACAGTTTTGATTTTCTTTCTTCAAATACTTTTCCCGAAATTGATTCTCCAGGTGCAAAAGCAATTTTACGAAAGGCATCCTCATCTACCCCTTGTCCTTCAGCAAAACGAAGCGTATTCGTTTTTTCATCATAGAGATAAATAATGAAAACACCAGAAACACCAATTAACTCAATCGCTGCTTTAATGACATTTTTTAAAATTTCCTCTATCTTTAATGATTTTGTAAGCATTTTATTTATTTCAAATAACTTTTTTGCTTTCCGGATATCCATATATGTTTCATCCATTTTTTCACCACTTTCCCAAGTACAAATAAAAAATCCATATAGCTTATTTTAACATATCAACTGATTATGCCATTATAATAAACTTATCGTATTTTTTCAGCTATAAACAGTAATAAATGAAGTGGTGACGTGTGCTCGCTTGTTTACCATTTCACTCAGAAAGTATATTAAAATAACTAAGATGAATCGTCAATGACTTAATCGGACTTAGTCGTGGTCGTTTCAAGAGGGGTAGCAGTGAGGTGTTTCAAGAGCGAGGAGGAGAAAAAGGGAACACTTTCAACAATCCCACAAAAAAACGAAACCATTAGCTTTTTGCGCTTTTAGTTTCGTTCCTTTGAATCTAAGTTTCCTTTGATTCTCGCTTCTCTTTCGATAAATTCTTCGCTTACGAAAAATTCGATATGCTGCTTGAGATTAATAATTTCTCCCGGTAATTCTCCGCCGTATTCTCCGTCCACATTTAGAAGCATCTTTTCTTTTGGAGTAACTTTTATCCGCTTAGCTTGGGTGTAAATTATATGTTCATCTTCAAGATGAGTACCTCGTAAACCTGCTGTTGCGATCCGTAAAAACTCAGGGAGATTCGTTTTCTTCAAAATTAATAAATCAAAATATCCGTCATCAATAAGTGCATCCGGAGCTAGTTTTTCAAATCCTCCAACGGAATTTGTATTTGCGACCAGAAATAGCATAATATCTCCTTCAAACACGTTATCGTCATATTCAATTATTGTCGATACAGGTTTTAATGAAGGGAGCATTTCGATTCCTTTCATATAATATGCTAATTGGCCTAGTGCAGACTTTAGTTTGATTGGAACGTCATACGTAAGTTCCGTT
>NZ_JBPPZG010000073.1:0-16676 GCF_051918545.1 Pseudogracilibacillus amylolyticus (SeqCode)
TATCTTATGCAAGGGGATAAGAGATAACTTATATCAAAAGAAAACGCACAGATAGAAGGTTCACTGTGCGTTCATTTTAGAATATATTATTAATCCTGCTCCCAAGCCGGAAGCATTTTGTTTAACGGTTTATCTTTTCGGTATCCAAGAACGTATTCTGCTTGCATTATCGTATGAATTTCTCTTGTTCCTTCATATATCACTGGGGCTTTTGAGTTACGTAAATAGCGTTCGACTGGATATTCGTCCGAAAAGCCGTACGCTCCATGAATTTGGACTGCATCATCTGCTGCTTTATTTGCAAAATCACATGCTTGCCATTTTGCTAGAGACGTTTCTCGGGTGTTTCGTTTTCCGGCATTTTTTAATTCTCCAGCACGGTAGACAAGTAATCGACTCATTTGTAGGCCAGCCTCCATATTGGCGATCATTTGCTGAACTAGTTGATGCTGTCCAATCGGCTTCCCGAACGTTTCCCGTTCATGACAATAGTCAACAGACGCTTCCATACAGGCCATGATTTGTCCTACTGCTCCAGCTGCAACCGTGAAGCGTCCATTATCAAGAGAGGCCATCGCAATTTTAAAACCTTCACCTTCTGCACCAAGTAAATTTTCTTTTGGAACTTTTAAGTTATCAAAAAATATTTCTCCTGTATTACCGGCGCGAATTCCTAACTTTCCTTTAATCGCTTTTGATGAAAAACCTTCCCATTCACGTTCTACAATAAACGCTGAGATTCCATGATGTTTTTTTGATTTATCCGTATATGCAAAAACTAAAAAATGATCAGCGACATCACATAGAGAGATCCATGTTTTTTGTCCGTTTAAAATATAATAGTCCCCATTTTTCACCGCGGTTGCTTGCATAGAGGCAACGTCTGATCCAGCAGCTGGCTCGGTTAATCCAAAGGCGCCAACCTTTTCACCGCGGGCTTGTGGGACGAGATATTTTTGCTTTTGCTCTTCTGTACCCCATTGTAAAATGGACATACTGTTAAGCCCAGTATGAACGGAAACCGCTGTTCGAAACGCTGTATCTCCACGTTCTAGCTCCTCACAAACGATAGCGAGTGCGTTATAGTCCATCCCACTACCGCCGTACTTCTCAGGGATACAAACTCCCATTAATCCTAAGTCTGCTAATTTCTTAATAATTGATGGATCAAAATAACCTTCACGATCCCATTTTGCGATATGTGGCATGATTTCTTGATCGACAAAACTTCTTACCGTATTTCGTAACATTTTTTGTTCTTCTGAAAACTGAAAATCCATTATATCCTCTCCTAATCGTTTAGATTTTTAGAATGTAATTTATTTAATATTTCATCATTATGTTCACCTAGATTTGGCGGATGGTGCCGAAATGTCACTGGTGTACGTGATAAATGAAGCGGACTTCCAATCAATTCGATTTCTCCTGCAGTTGGATGTTCCATTTCAATGAACATGTTTCTTGTATTTAGTTGGGGATCGTTATATACATCTTCCAAATCTTGAATCGGGCCACAAGGGATATTGTTTTCATCACATTTGTCTTTCCAATAAGATGTATTTCTTTTTAGGAAAGCCTTTTGTAAAATTGGTACAAGTTCTAGACGATGCTTCACCCGGTCAGGGTTTGTTTGAAAACGTATGTCTGTTGCCAATTTCGGTTGTTCAATGATTTCACATAATTTTTTAAATTGACTATCATTACCAACCGCGATAACCATTTCTCCATCTTTTGTAATAAATGTCTGATAAGGAACGATATTCGCATGTTCATTGCCAATTCGCTTTGGGACTTCTTTCGTTATTAAATAATTACTTCCTATATTAATTAAAGCACTAACAGCGGAGTCATAGAGTGATAGGTCAATTTTTTGTCCCTTGCTCGATTGCTCCCTTTCAATTAAAGCTGCTTGAATTCCTATTACTGCATATAGACCTGTTAAAACATCAACTATAGCTACACCTAATTTTTGAGGGCCAGAATTATCTGTTCCTGTAATGCTCATAAGTCCGCTCATCGCTTGGATAATAAAATCGTACCCAGCCATATCTTTATAAGGACCGGTTTCTCCAAAGCCGGTAATAGAACAATAGATTATTTTTGGATTGATAAGTGAAAGAGTGTTATAGCTAAGACCAAACTTCTCCATTGTGCCGGATTTAAAATTATTAATGACAACATCTGCCTCAGAAACGAGCTCTTTTATTTGTTCAATCCCTTGTGCGGATTTTAAATCAATTGTTACACTTTTTTTATTTCGGTTAGCACAGAGATAGTATGCGCTGACTTTCTGTTTAAAAGGCGGCCCCCATTTCCTAGTATCATCACCGCCGTTGGGTGATTCCACTTTAATTACTTCAGCTCCTAAGTCACCAAGAATCATCGTACAAAAAGGACCAGCCAGAACTCGAGATAAATCAAGAATCTTTATTCCTTTTAAGGCTCCCGCCATTAATGTTCACCTCCTAAAGTTCTAAAAATGATAAAAAGCCAGCTCAAACTAACTTATTAAATAAGTATAGTAAGAACTGGCTTTTACTTGTTGGGACAATTTTGGTGTAAAACTGTAAACAAGTTAGGCAGTTTTTAAGGAAAATGCAATTAAGTGTTTCTATTACTATATTATAATATTTTTAAAATTATGTAAATAGCAAATCCATATATTATAGAAATGTAACAAAAAGATTACGCATCATAATATTATTGTAAAACAACTTCGCGTTTTAAAATATGTCAAGGGGTAATTCCATGTAATAAATGGAATTCATGGTTAGTATTTGGTTTTAGTCCCAAATTTGAAATCGACAAAACTATTTATTTATTAACATTTAAAAAGTTGAAAAGTTAATAATTTGAAATTGGAAAAGGCTGGCTCGTTTATTACGAAAAATGGATGGTATGATGAAATCACATCAAAACAACACAAAAGGAGAGTAAGTAATGTTTAAGAAGTATAGAATCATAGTTGCAATGTTAATTGTTGGATTAGTGAGCACAGGATTTGGACAATCTGTTGGAGCTTCTGCAAACGCAGGAGATACAGAAAGTCAAACTAATGAATTTGTTTACCAAGGAAAGATAGATAAAGATAATTATAGAGATTTAGAAAGTTTTCTTGAAAAATGTCTAGCGAAATGGAACATTCAGTGGAACAAAACTGAAAAAACACCTAAGGAAAAACAACCAGAAGAAAATGTTGAGCAGCCTGAAGAGCAGCCGGCACCTGAAGAAGTAGAACAACCAGAAGAGCAACCAGCTCCAGAAGAAGTTGGACAACCAACTCAACCAGCACCAGAAGAAAATGTTACACCTGAACAACCAGAAAATAATGAGTCAGGTCAATTAAGCCAATACGAGCAACAAGTAGTTGAATTAACAAACCAAGAAAGAGCAAAAAATGGTTTACAACCTTTACAAGTAGATAATGAGTTAAGCAAAGTGGCAAGAGAGAAATCTCGTGACATGCAAGTGAACAATTACTTTGACCATAACAGTCCTACATATGGTTCTCCATTTGACATGATGAGATCATACGGTATTGACTATCGTTCTGCAGGTGAAAACATTGCAATGGGTCAGCGTACACCTCAGGAAGTTGTAAATGCATGGATGGACAGCCCAGGTCACCGTGAAAATATCCTCAACGGCAGCTTTACACATATCGGTGTTGGCTATGTTGAACAAGGAAACTACTGGACACAACAATTTATTGGTAAATAATAATTCTAAATCGAGCAAGGACAAGTATTGTCTGCGCTCGTTTTTTTTTTGCAGGTAAGAAAGTATAAAACTTTCTTTCTGCATAAGTGCAACTAAGGCTATCGCCAAGCTTGGCGATAAGCCAAGTTTTCTAATGAAAATTTGGAGTTATCCAAGAAACTTTTTATATTCATGATTTTGTCCATACAAAAACGTGTTATCTGTGAAGCTTAAAAATTTATCCGTGTACACATTATTTTTTATTCGTAATCACTTGGCTTGAAAGTACCGATTTTAATAATTGTACAAGGTGAAGTATCATTAGTTTACTTAATCCATATAAATCAGTGGTATTTGAGTAATTTTTATTGTACGATTTGATTATAGAAATAAGTTTTACATAAGGAAAGGTTGGTTTATACATAATGAATACAAAACGTTGGTTAGCGTTAATTGCAGCACTTGTACTACTCTTTGTTTCAATCGGATTCCGTTTTACGATGAATCTTGCTTCGGGAATGTTAGAGTCATTTGCTGAACTTGATAACTACTATTTTGACGAACATATTGTAGAAGAAGGGGATTTGGACAAAAGAATTGCTGTACTTAATTTAAATGGTGTAATTCAAGATGCAGAAATGTCGATATTTTTTGAAGGATATAATCACGAACAATTTTTAAAGATGATTGACCAAGCTGCTGTAGACGACTCTGTTGAAGCAATTGTTTTACAAGTTGATTCACCAGGTGGAGCTGTAGGACCTACAGCAGAAATTCACCGTAAGCTTGTTGAAATGCAGGCTGCATATGAAAAGCCAATTTATGTTTCAATGGGATCAATGGCAGCTTCGGGTGGCTATTATGTCGCTGCTCCGGCGGATAAAATTTTTGCTGAATCTTCAACAATTACTGGTTCAATCGGAGTTATTATGGAAAGTGTTAATTATGCAGGACTTGCTGAAAAATACGGCATTAACTTTAATACGATTAAAAGTGGAAAACATAAAGATATCATGTCTGCAAGCAGAGAAATGACAAAAGAAGAAAGACAAATCTTACAATCGATGGTTGATGAAATGTATGATGAATTTGTTCAAGTAATTGTTGATGGAAGAGGAATGAGTGAATCGAAAGTAAGAGAAGTAGGAGACGGACGTGTCTATACTGGAAAACAAGCACAATCAGTTGGGCTAGTCGATGAAGTTGGTAATTTTGACGATACGTTGTCTGCTCTTAAAGAAGATTATAATTTAGAAGATGCCCAAGTAATCCAATATGAAGAAGGTTTCGGCTTTTTATCAGGCTTCGGAATGAATATGAAATCATTATTTCAATCGGATTCCTCCGAACTTGAAATGGTTCTGTCTTTATTAAGACAATCAGATAAACCACGGGCTATGTATATTTACTAATGTGAGGGAGGTAAAACAATGGATTTCAACTATGAAGAAAACCAAATAGAAAAAAACGACTCTGTCCCGGTGGAAGAACCGTCCCCACAAGAGAATGAATATAGATATGCAGGATTTTGGATGCGTTATTGGGCTTATTTAATTGATGTAATTATCATATTTAGTATCAATGGTATTTTACTCAGCCCACTTCTGTTCATAAATGAAGGATTCCCGCTTGAAATCGGATTTTGGACAGTGAATGGAATTTTGGCTGGGATTATTTATTATGTATATTTTTTATTAATGACAAAATTTTGGGGACAGACAGTCGGAAAAATGATTCTTGGAATTA
Organism: Pseudogracilibacillus amylolyticus (SeqCode); assembly: GCF_051918545.1. Taxonomy (NCBI): domain Bacteria; kingdom Bacillati; phylum Bacillota; class Bacilli; order Caryophanales; family Bacillaceae; genus Pseudogracilibacillus; species Pseudogracilibacillus amylolyticus (SeqCode). The sequence continues at coordinate 5,446 of NZ_JBPPZG010000073.1, forward strand.
AAGTAATTAGCGATAACGAAGAAACACCGTTGTTATGGAGTGACCTTATCTTTAGAGAAGTAATTGGACGCTTTATCCAAAATGTGATTTTTATTTTAAAATTACTATATCTTGTCATTGCATTTTCCCCAAAGAAGCAAGGTATTCATGATATGATCGGTAATACAAAGGTTATTCACGTATAAATTAGGAGTGGTTGATATGTGTGGTCGTTACACCTTATTAGCTGATGAACTGAAAATAAGGCAACGATTTGATATCCCGTATGAGATAGACAATTATCATCCAAATTATAATATTGCTCCGAGTCAGCAAGTTCTAGCTATTATCCATGATGGAAAAAAACGTCGAGCCGGGTTTTTAAAGTGGGGTCTTGTTCCGTCCTGGGCAAAAGAAGAGAAAATTGGAAATAAAATGATTAATGCCCGCAGTGAGACAGCTCATGTGAAGCCTAGCTTTAGGAACTTAATGGCTAGGAAGCGTTGCCTTGTTATTGCAGACAGCTTTTATGAGTGGCAAAAGACAGAAGACGGGAAAATACCGAAAAGAATCCAATTAGAAAATCGTGAATTATTTGCATTTGCGGGTCTTTGGGATAAGTGGCAAAACGGAGATAAAACATTATTTACGTGCACATTATTGACAAAAGACTCCGATACATTTATGAAGAATATTCATCACCGAATGCCAATTATATTACCGAAAGATAAAGAAGATATCTGGATTAGACCAAGTTTTGCAAATGCGAAGGAAGCTCATCAATTTTTAAACGATATTAAAATGGAACCCTTGTCAGCATATTCTGTTAGTGACTTTGTTAATAATGTAAAAAATAATGATGTACAATGTATTGAACCAATTGCAAAATAAAATTTACTAGGGGGATTTAAGGTGATCCGCGTTTTATTCGTTTGCTTAGGAAATATTTGTCGCTCACCGATGGCGGAGGCAATCTTTCGGAACATGGTACAAGAAAAAGGGTTATCTGAACATATTGAAGTAGACTCTGCTGGGACTGCTTTATGGCATACTGGTAAACCACCACATGAAGGAACAAGGGGGAAATTAGATGAAAAAGATATCTCTTATGAAGGGATGACTGCTCGTCAAGTTCTCCAAGAAGACTTTAAGACGTTTGACTACATCATTACGATGGATGATAGCAATATGAAAAATATACAGGCGGAATACGAAATACCTGATCAAGTAGTCGTTAAAAAACTTCTTGAATTTGTTGAAAACCCACGTGAATCAAATGTACCGGATCCATATTATACAGGTGATTTCGATTATACGTATGAATTAGTAAATGAAGCTTGTGAACATTTATTAAAGTATATTTTAAAAAACAATTAAATTAAAGGTTAGGAGATAAGGAAATGGGGAAAAGAACATTACTAACAGGTATCATTGCAGGAGCATCAATCGGTGGATTACTAAGTTTGTTAAATAAAGATGCTAGAGAATATGCAAAAGATACATTATCTAAGTCACGGGATAATTTATCTTATTATGTGAAAAATCCAACCGAAGCTGTAGAAAAAATTCGACATACAGCCCTTACTGTAAATAATATGATTGAGTCAAATACAAGTAGTGCCGTAAATGCTTTAGAACAAGTAGAAAATTCATTAAATAAAGTAACAAAGAAATAAAAGAATGTAAGAGGGAATAAGGTCATTCAGAAAGGATTGCCATTATGCAAAAAGTGATTCGGTTCGGAAAAATATTAATAAATCGAATTGATCAGGCAGATGTAGCCGGCCTTTCTGCACAATTAGCATATTTTTTTCTTTTGTCGTTATTCCCTTTTCTGTTATTTTTAGTTACATTACTTGGTTACTTACCCATAGATAGTAATTATGTTATTGAAATATTAGGTGCTTATTTACCAGCAGATGTAGTTAATATGATTGATACGAATTTAACGCAGCTAGTCAATAACCGTAGTGGTAGTTTATTATCACTAAGTATCATTGGTACAATCTGGTCGGCCTCAAATGGGATTAATGCGATCACTAAGTCTTTTAATAGGGCTTATGAGGTGGAAAAAGAGCGGTCTTTTATTACTGCTCGAATAATAGCTGTCGGCTTAACACTGGGGATGATTTTAGTTATTGTCGTAGCACTATTCCTACCGGTATTTGGAAAAGTAATTGGCGAACAATTTTTTGCGGTGTTTAATTTATCTGAAGACTTTTTAAAGGCATGGAATATGTTTCGTTGGGTTACTTCTTCGATTATATTTTTTATCGTTTTCTTTGCACTGTATATGATGGCGCCACACACGAAGGTTAAAGCGAGACATGCGCTCTGGGGAACTCTTTTCGCAACTATTGCCTGGCAATTTACATCATTTGGATTTTCATTTTATGTAAATACACTTGGTAATTATTCAGCGACTTATGGAAGCTTAGGAACTGTGATCGTTTTAATGATTTGGTTTTATTTATCCGGAATTATTATAACGACCGGCGGTGTGCTGAATGCCTTTATGAAAAACTGGGAATTAAATCAAAAGTCAAATTAGTTGTCAATAGATTCCGTCAGAATTCTTATTGGCAAGTGGATATGCTTGTAAAAAGTGAAATGAAAATTAATTAATTCTAGAAAAAACCGAACTATAAAGCAAATTTCTAATTGAAATTTATAATAGTTCGGCTTTTCTTTTTAGAAGCTATCGTTAACTACACGGCTAATATCCATAAACTGTTGAGTAATGAGTAGTTGAAATCTACCTCAACGATAAATAGACTTAGTGCTTGCTCACTTCTTACCTAAATTTGTTAGGAAAACCGCTTCGGCAGAATACTACGCTTTCCACGGGCACGGCTTCAGCCTCCTCGCGGAAAGACCACCGCTGCGGGGTCTTCAGACACGTGCTCTTCCCGCAGGAGTCTACGTATTCTGCCTACGCTAGTTTGGAAAAGACAACGCAGTGCGTAGCACAAGGAAGGCTCATCAGCCGCCTGCGGAAAGCGGAATGTATTTCCGTAGCGGTATTCAGCTTTGTAGCTTTGTTTTTATTTCTACGAAGGAAATCAATGAAGCCGTAACCAGGTTTTACAAATTTTCACTATTCAACAGTATACTTCAACTAAGGATTAAAGTACCAAGGAGAAAGTCCACCGAACGGTCTCAAGCGATATTACACAAAATGTTCGATGGAGTTTTCAAATAACTTTTCCCACTTAGTTAATAAATTATTTTAACAATCTCAAGCCATTTAAGATAACCAAAATGGTGCTTCCTTCATGTCCAATCACTCCCAGAGGCAGGTCAATCGCTTGAAAGAAGTTAGACACAATAAGAACAGCAATAACAGCTAAAGAAAAAACAATATTTTGTTTAACGACTCGATTCATTTTTCCAGAGGTTTGAATCGAATCTCTAATTTTTGAGAGATCATTTTTCATTAAGACAACATCTGCCGTTTCAAGTGCTACATCCGTACCTTCTCCCATCGCAATGCCAACATCTGCTGTTGCAAGTGCAGGAGCATCATTTATTCCATCTCCAATCATTGCTACACTACCATATTTTTCCCGTAACTGTTTCATATAAGTTACTTTTTTTTCTGGCAGACACTCGGATACGTAATCATCGATTCCAACTTCTTTAGCGACAGCTTTTGCAGTCAGTTCATTATCTCCCGTTAGTAATATCGTATAAATTCCACGTTGTTTAATTGCTTTGATTGCTTCTTTAGCTTCTTTTCTAATTGTATCTTTCAGTGCATAAATAGCGACAACTTTTTCTTGATGGGTTACAAAAACAACGGTCTTTCCTTCGTTTGCTAGCTTCTTCGCTAGTTTTCCATAAAATTGAGCATCTGGGTCAATAGTGTCCGAAAAATTTTCTTTTCCAATATGCCAGCTTTCACCATTCACCATTCCAATGACACCTCGACCACTTTCCGTTGTAACCTGTTCAATTTTTACATCAAATTTATCTTTATTTAAATAGTTTAAACTGTAAGAACGAATTGCTTCAGCGAGTGGGTGTGTTGATTCACTCTCAATTGCCCCAGCAATTTCATGGATGAAAGCTTCATCGTAATCTGGATGAACATGAACATCTGTAACAGTAGGTGTTCCATTCGTTAATGTTCCTGTCTTATCAAATGCCATAGCTTTCATTTGGCTTAGACTTTCGAGATGTACTCCACCTTTAAATAAAACTCCGTTTCGTGCACTTTTAGATATGGCCGAAAGAGTTGCGGGCATGATGGATGCAACTAATGCACAAGGAGAAGCTACAACGAGTAGAATCATTGCCCGGTAGATACTTTCCGTTAATGACCAGCCAAATAATAAGTATGGAAGAAACATCATAATCACAACAGTGATTAAAACAGTTTTAACGTATGTTCCTTCAAATTTTTCAATAAAAAGTTGTGTTGGTGATTTTTCGTCTTGCGCTGACTGAACCATTTCAATTATTTTTTGAAAAATGGTATCTTCTGCTTGTTTTGTAATTTCAATTGTTATTGATCCGTTAAGCGCAACAGTTCCGGCAAACACTTCTGCGTCTAAATCTTTCGTTACAGGAATGGATTCGCCAGTTATCGCACTTTCATCGACAGAGGTAGAGCCATGAATAATTTTACCATCTGCAGGGATCCGTTCACTTGCTCTAACATAAATTAAATCTCCAACATTTAATTTGGAGACAGGAATCATTTTTTCAATGCCGTCTTGAATAATTCGTGCCTCTTCCGGTTGCAATTCCATTAGTGAGGAAATTTCTTGATTACTTTTATCTAACGTGTATGTTTCAAGAGCACCGGCAAGAGAAAAAATAAAGATCAAAATTGCCCCTTCTGTCCAATATCCTATAGAAGCGGAACCTATAGCGGCTATTACCATCAGTAACTCAACATTAAGTTCCTTATTTTCAATCGTATCTGTAATACCTTCTTTTCCTTGTGCATAACCTCCAATAACAAATGCAACGATATGCAAAATAACCCAAAGGGCATGAGGGATTACATTTGTTAATGACCAAGTAGTTAAAATAATTAATCCACTTGTAAGGGAAGCGATTAGTTCCCCATGTTTTGCTAATTTACTTAGTAAGTTTTTATTATCTGTATTTGCAACAGAGTTAGGGCTACTTACAGCTTTAGATTGTGTTGACATTTTCATTCCTCCATATGTAATTGAGAATAATTATCATTATCGAAAAACGGTTTAAATGCATTAAATCAAGCTTAATATAATTATTATAATAATTTTTTATTTATATTAATTATAAATAGTGGAGTTTATTTAGTCAATATAAAATCATCGATAGTTTTAACAATTTGATGAATAGAAGCCCAAAAAAGTAAAAAATCTCATATAATAAATGTAGGTCAATAATGAACTGGGGGATAGACATGCATTTTAATTTTAAAGAAAATTATGTTGAAGGTACATTGCAGTTTGATAATATTGTCATTGCTAGTAATGAAGAACAAGGATACAGACCTTATGAATTGTTTGTGTCGTCTATTGCTGGATGCAGCGGGTTAGTTTTTAAGCGTATATTAATGAAGCAAAGAACAGAATTTGAAACTTTTACTATTGATGCAGAAGTTGAAAGAAACAAGGATAAAGCAAATCGAATCGAAAAAATTATTTTGCATTTTAAAATAAAAGGAAAGGATTTAAACGAAAAGAAATTACAGAGAAACTTGAAAATTTCCCGTAAACACTGTGCGATGATTCAATCAATTGAAAATAGTATTGACGTTGTGGAACGGCTAAGTATCGATAACTAAGCAAAGTATTGAGGTAGAAAAGTTTATGCAGTTCATGTAGTATTTGAGATAGACATAATTAATTGATGGGGGAGAAGGATGTGGAGATTGATCATTATCCAATAGAGCAAATCCGTGAAGAATTCCCTGCATTACAACGAATTGAAAGAAATGATTTTGTCGGGTTTTTTGATGGACCAGGTGGAACTCAAGTTGCAAAATCTGTAATTGATTCGATGGCAACATATATGAAAAACGGTGTATCAAACTTGGGAGGAAGTTATCCAACAGCAATGGAGACGGCTTTCTTAGTGGATGAAGCAAGAGAATATGTAGCGACGTTGTTAGGGGCTGAAAAGGAGAACATTGCATTTGGAGCCAACATGACATCTCTTGCATTTAGGATATCACGAGCTGTTTGTGAAAGTTGGGAACAAAGTAAAGGGAATATTGTTGTTACCGAAATGGATCACCATGCCAATATTGATCCATGGGTTACTGCTGCTCGAACTAAAAATCTTGCAGTGCATACTTTAGAGCTAGATTGTGAGTCCAAAACTTTAGACCTTTCCAATCTTGCAAAAATAATTAATGAAGAAACAAAATTAGTTGCAATCGGGCTTGCCTTCAATGCAATTGGAACGATCAATGACTATATAAAAGTTATTCAAAGGGCAAAAGAAGTCGGTGCATTGGTTGCGGTAGATGCTGTTCATGCTGTTCCGCACTTTGCGATTAATTTTAAAGAGATAGGAGCTGACTTTTTATTCTGTTCTGCTTATAAGTTTTTCGGCCCACATGTAGGCATCGTTGCAATAGATAAAGAAGTATTTAAAGCGTTAAATGTTTTTAAACTTACACCAGCCCCAAGAGAAGCCCCTGAGAAATTAGAAACCGGCACGTTAAATTTTGAAGGGTTAGTTGGGGTTACAGAAGCGATCAGATTTATCGCAAATATTGGAAATGGTAATTTACTTCGCGAAAAGCTCGTCTCGGCTTATAAAAAGATGCAATCCTATGAGAATTATTTAGCAGATCATTTAAGAAAATCCTTAGCAGAGCTTGAGCATGTGAAAGTTTATCAAGCTGGGGCTGATGTCCCGAAAACGCCGATGATTGCTTTTCATATTGAAAATATGGAAGCTAAACTTGTTTGTCATCATCTTGCACAAAATTATGCTCTTCATTTAGAATATGGAGATTTTTATGCAATGACATTAGTGAAAAAACTAAATGTAAAACATGGTGCATTGATACGAGCTGGTATTGCACCGTATAATACACTCGAAGAAATTAATCGTCTAATTAATGCGCTGAAAGAATTAAAAGAAATTTAGAAAACTACGTATAAAAAATGCGACCGAATTGCCCGAGTATTGGAAAGGTCAATAATGTATAAAATTCATCTATCAAGAAAAACTATCCGAAAAAGGAGTGAGATAGATGAATGCACGTTGGCTTTATATGTTTTGGTTGATTAGTTTCTTATTAAGTTTTAACATATTTTCTTTTGAATCTTCTATTTCGGCGGAAGAGAAAAAACAGAAAAAAGAAACAGAGTCTTTTACCCTTCCGAAAAATGTTATTTCATTATCAAAAGCAAATACTTTTCCAAATACGACAGAGGATATGGAGATTATCGAGCCAAGTAGTGATACGAAAGAATTGTTGGATGAAATTAGTATCCCAATTGATAACCATGAGTTGATCAAGCTATTAAATGAATCAATAATAAAACCGTCTCCATTTGCAATCGGCTATAGAGCCCAAGTTTATTTGGGTCGCTGGCCATTAAATTATCAATCGGAAAATACATCAGTAATTTGGGATTATCAAGCGATTAATGAGAATAAAATTGATAACTTAAATGGAGATGAAGTACAGGAAATTCGTTATGTTCAGCAAGAACAAAAAGAAGTAAAAGGTGCATTAACAAATAAAATTGATAATCCTAATGTAATTAAAAAAATGATCTTACAAACTGCAAATGATAAAACTAATTTGCCGCTTTCTTTTACAACAGTTTTCGGGAAAAATACAAAATTAGAGAACTTTTATAATGTCCCCGTAAAAAAATCAGGATATTTACAGGCATACAGCCCTGCGATCAACGAAAAAGGAAAAATTACTTATGGAGAAGTCTATATTGAACTAAAAGGAAATACAAAAAGTATAAAAATTAAAAATGTAACGAAGCAAGGAGTAGGGGCATGGATACCAATTCAAGACCATGTTTCACTCTCCTTCCAACTAAAGCCCTGAATATCAGGGTTTATTTTTTTGTGTTTCTTTTTAAATTCATCAGAAAGTATAAAAATTTCTTGACTATTCGGAGACAAATTTGGCTGCATAGTGAATCGTTCAGCAGCCCCTAAATATTTAATGTAAAGTCCCATTGTTTAATTGTAAATATATTGTTATCATTTTAAAAGATATATAATAGTTAAGAGAATAATTGGGGAGGTATCTTAGGTGAAGCGTTTTTTCCCATTAGTTATCTTATGTTTGGTTGTTGTGGGTTGTAGTTCAACAGAATCAAAAATTGAAAAATCAACGCTCGAATATCTGGAAGAGGTATATAATATAACAGATGCTGAGGTAGAGGAAATTGAACGAGAGTATTTATTCGATCCAGTTTTTGGCGCCTTAGCTCGTATTTTTGACGGAAAAGATTATCGTGTAACAGTGAAAGTGAATGATTCCGTTTCTACGACGATGACTGGAGTAATGAATAATCGTAAGTTGATTTTACGAGACGATAATTATATACAAGCAAAGCATGAAACACTTAGGAAAGATAGTAATACATATCAAAAAGTTCTCGAAGAATTACTTCAAATGGGGATTGTTGTAGAAAATGTATTTTTTAGGCCTAATTCTAAATTTAATGAATTATATCATGATGGTATTCGCTTGTTAACATTTGAGTTGGAAGCACAAAATGTAACGTCTGATAGTAAGGAAGTTGTTCATCGCTTGCAAACGTTATCCAATTATATTTTAGAAGAAATTGATACTGCAATTGAGATGGAACTGATATTACCTGTACTTTATTATAATTCAGAAGAATTTAAAGAAGAAACGGTTCAAATTAAACTTTCTTACGAGCCTGAAGAAAAATTAATTGCTAAATTAGATGAGCATCTTTTAGCTGCAAACTTAGCTAATCAAGTTGATGAGGATTTACAAGAGGAGATAGAGAAATTTAATTTAATATTGTCTAGATCCCGTTTTGAAAGAGAGTTTGTACCAGATGAAGATGAAAGTTTTCGGCATGACTTATCTTTTTTGGCTCTAGAAGGTTTTGGTGATGAAGATATTTTAGGTGTCATGGAGTTGCTTAGAAAAGAAGGATTTTTGGAGACATATGTTCATTTCATTTTTGCAGATGGATCTACGGATGGATGTCAGGCTCAAGAAGTAGAAACAACGGACGATATTTCGCGTTGTTTTGGAACAGTCAAACAGTTCTAGTGACATGTGAATATACCAAATTAATTCTTGTGATGTTAGTAAAACTCATTGTTATACAGATGTTAGATAGTGCCATAAAAGGCATTACTTGAAACTTTTAAAAGTACAAGGCGGCTGAAAGTTCGATAAAAGCGAATACTTCGCTGCCTTTTAACCTATTAATGATCAGTGATCCAATGCAAAAACGGATTTCTAGGCTGCATAGTGAATCGTTCAGCAGCCTCTACTTAGTTATGGTCTCGGTGTATCAAAATTTAAATATGATATTCTTTTCTGAAGTATTTGATGATATGATAAACAAAAGAAGATCACTTTCCAAAGGGGCGAGAAAAGTGAAGAGAAGATTAAAAATAATATTGGCAAGTGTTGTTGCTTTTTTAGTGACGATATTAATTTTTATTGGAAATTATTTTTACGGTGAAAGTGTAAAGCGTGGTTCCGAAGTAGAACTACATAGGGAAGCCGAAACAGTTGATGCCGCTGCAGACGCAAATGGAGAGAGTGTATTAGAGACTGCAAAAAAGTGGTATAGTGAACAAAATCCTGTACGTTTAACTCAAGAGGCATATGATGATTTAATTTTACAAGCAGATTATATTGAAAATGAGGATACGAGTCAGAAGGCAGTAATCTTAGTTCATGGATTCCGCAAAGAAAAGACGGATATGGGAGACTATACAAAATTTTATTATGACCGGGGATATAATATTTTAATGCCTGACTCTCGTGGACATGGGGAAAGCGAAGGAGAGTATTACGGCTACGGTTGGCATGATCGTCTTGATCTAATTGGCTGGATCGATCAATTAATTACCGATTACGGTGTAGAGGAAATTGTTTTACATGGGAATTCTGCCGGTGCAGCAGCAGTATTGATGACAAGTGGTGAAGAATTGCCAAATGAGGTGAAGGCAATTATCGCCGACAGTGGTTATACAACTATGAAGGAAGAATTAAAACACCAATTAAAGCACCTTTATGGATTACCTTCATTTCCACTTCTTGATATTACGAGTTTAATTACAAAGGTTCGTGCTGGATACTTTTTTGGCGAAGTTTCAGCTATTGAACAAGTTAAAAATAATAACCTTCCAATATATATTATTCATGGGGATGCAGATGACCTTGTACCAACTTGGATGGGTGAAGAAATTTACGAAGCAGCCGGTGGAGAAAAAGAGTTTTGGCTTGTCCCCGATGCCGGTCATATTAAAGCGTATGAAATAGAGACTATTGAATTTGAAAAAAGAATAGATGAATTTTTATCGAAAATATAATATTTGGTAGTAAAGATAGACGAAGCATAGATTTTGCTTTGTCTATTTTTTTTAGTAATACTTTTGGAAAAATAGTACAAAATAAAGTCTAAGTATTTTAATTTTATTTTGATAACAATGAATAAAAAAGGAGTAAGAGAATATGTCCGACGATAAAACGAAGGAAAATAACGACCAATATGATCCGAGTCGAAGAAGGTTTATTAAAAACACAGGAATTCTTGCAGGTGGGGTTGTTGGAGGATCTATACTTGGTGGATTTCTAACCAATCAGTTTCAAACAAAACCAGAGACTTCGGAAAAGACGGAAATGGCTAATCTCCAAGATGCAAGAATGTTTTTTGATCGAAAAGAGGATTTTAATACGTTGAGTGCAGCAACCGAAAGAATATTTCCAAAAGACGATAATGGACCAGGTGCAATTGAATTAGGGGTTCCTTATTTTATCGATAAGCAATTAAACGGTTCATGGGGAACGAATGCACATGTATATATGGAAGGACCATTTTTGCAGGGCACATTTGTAAGAGAATATGAAAAAAAGGATGTGAAACAATCAAAGCAAGGCCCGAATGCACAAGTATTACCAGGAATACCTGGTGCTAGATATCAAACGAGGCTAAATCGTGGAGAAATTTTCCTTCAAGGCTTACGAACGATGGAAAAGGAAAGTCAGAAACGGTTTGAAACCTCGTTCGACCAACTCGAAGGAGAGCAACAAGATGAGATACTGACAG
>NZ_JBPPZG010000074.1:0-16579 GCF_051918545.1 Pseudogracilibacillus amylolyticus (SeqCode)
TACCAGCCATGAAGAGTAAAAATTCTTCGCGATAATTTCCTACAAATATTAACCCAAAATGTACTAAATATGGGATAATAAGGTCATATATACCAATGATTTCGTACATTTTGGGGGATTGAAATATGGTAACGAGAAAAGAAAGACGAGAACGCGAAAAAGATACCAATTATTTTTTCGAACTGGAAAAAATTAAGAAACACTTTTTTAAAGATTTAGATGAGAAATTTAACACAGTCCATGATCCAAGGCATCAGAGCTATATCACCTATAATAGTGATATCCTTCTCATGATGACAATCCTAAAAAATGTCTTTAATTTAAAAAGTATGCGAAGTATGACCGATCAATTAAATAAAGATGAATGTATCCATAATGTTCAAAAGATATTGGGATGCAGCGAATTAGAGGAGCTGCCCCATTACGACACCATTAATGACTTTTTATCCAGGCTTGATCCTGAAGAACTGGAAAAAGTCCGCACCTATATGATCAAACAACTACTAGCCAAAAGATGTTTCGATCCATATCGAATAAATGGGAAGTATTGGGGGATTATCATCGATGGTACAGGACTGTTTAGTTTCCGCGAAAAGCATTGTGATCATTGCTTGAGACGAGAATATACCGACAAGGAAACGGGTGAGAAGACCACGGTATACATGCATCATGTCTTAGAAGCCAAGCTGGTCGTTGGCGATATGGTTTTGAGCATCGCTTCGGAGTTTATCGAAAATGAATCGGAGGATGTACCGAAACAAGATTGCGAGTTAAACGCCTTTTATCGCTTGGCAAAAAAGATCAAACAAACATTCAAGCGTTTGCCCATATGCATTTTGGTCGATAGCCTTTATGCCTGTGAAGGCGTATTTCACCAGTGTGATGAGTGTAAGTGGAAGTACATGATACGATTTAAGGAAGGTAGAATCAAAAGTGTTGCTAAAGAATTTCAGGATATTAAAACGATGGATAATTTATCGGGAGACATGTGCTGGGTGAACGATATTACGTATCGAGATAGAAAATTGAACGTACTGGAATATAACCTTATGGTCGATCAGGAGAAAAAGACCTTTACATTCATCACCAATATCAAGGTTACGAAGCGAAATGCGCATCATTTGGTAGGTGTAGGCCGAAGCCGATGGAAGATTGAAAACCAGGGCTTTAATCATCAAAAGAATATTCGGTATCATATCGAACATGCCAGTAGTCGTAATTATGCAGCGATGAAGAATCATTACCTTCTAACACAGATTGCAGGTATCTTAATGCAGTTATTTGAGAGTGGAAGCAAAGCACTAAAACACTTTAAAAAGACAGCAAAAGAAATATCCTCGATCCTGTTAGAAGCGATTCGCACCCGCAAGATAACAGACGAGGATATTCAACAATTAACTAAACCAATACAGGTTCGGTTTACCTAACAAGCTTATTATAACAAAGGTTGTGATAAAAAGAAAAAATTATTCACATGTGGATAACCTATTTTTAAAAAATTTTTATTGAAAAATTGGCTTGGCTTTTTAGCAAAAAAATAAGAGAAACTAATTTATTCAATATTCAATAATTAATTCCGCCATTTTATACAGCTGAAGACCGCTAACAAAATTTACTCTTCATAGCTGAATTTCAATGAAAGGGGTTGCATTTAGTTATCAAAAATATTATTATTAACATTATCAATTATTCAATCATCCAATGGTTCATTGCTTTCGAAAAAATACATAAGCTTTCCATTGGTGAAACTAAGTATATATTTTTTTTGAAACAAAAGTTAAACGTTTAAATTATGTCTGTAAACAGATCCCAAGGTAGTGATAGTATGAAGATGAAAATAACATTAAACGATGTCAGTAAATATTGTGGTTTATCAACTGCCACGGTTTCAAATGTACTAAACGGCACAAAACCTGTTACCAAACGGACAAGAGAAAAGGTGTTAAAAGCTGTTGAAGTATTAGGGTATATTCCCCATGAAGCTGCCCGACAGTTAAAAGCAGGAAAAAGTGGTTTGGTTGGGGTATTGACTGTTGGTTATAATTCCTTTTTTACTGAAATTCTAAATGGAGTAGAAGAACAAGCAAGTTTAAAACAAATTAAAATCGTTGTAGGAAGTACCGATGAAAATTTCCAGTCCCAGAAAGAACTGCTTGATTCGCTTATTGCCAAAAGGGTTGAAGGAATCATCATGGCACCAGCGGAGGGGTGGACAAAAGAAGAGATTAAGAAATATCAGGACATTCCCATCGTATTCATTGACCGTTGGATTGATGACTATAAATGTCCATTGGTTACAACAAATAATATGGAAAGTTCAAAACAAATTGTCAGCCACTTAATTAATGAACATCGATACAAAAATATTGGTTTAATTAATGCATACTCGGATATTTCAACTATGTCAGAAAGGAAAAGAGGTTATGAAATTGCTTTAAATGAAGCTGGTATTAACATCAAGCGATCTCAAATGATGGACTGTGATGGTAGTGTTGAAGGAGCGGAAGGGGCAACAAAAAAACTTATTGAAAACAATAATGATCTGGAGGCTATTTTTATTACCAATAATAATATGCTATTGGGGGCTTTTAGGACATTTGAAAAAAGAGGTTTGAAAATTCCTGATGATATTGCAGTTGTGGGCATGGATACGGAGCCTTGGATGGAATTTGTACGACCGAAAATAACGACGATTGAGCAACCTGTCAAACAAATGGGAATAGAAGCGATAAACATGTTAATGAATAAGGAGGAGAGCGTTCGGCATGAAGAGTTAAAAAATAAAGTGCTTATAAGTGAATCATGCGGGTGTTAATTTTTCATTTAAAAAGTTAAACGTTTAAATTCAGAACATTCCACGTAATTTGAACAAGGAGGTTACTCCATGAAGAGTAAACTGATTATTTTACTGCTATTCATTTTGGTATTTGTATGTACAGGCTGTGGTTCAAATAAAAGCAGTGATGGATCCGTGAATAATTTTGATATAGATCATGAGGTAGATTATTCTAACCCAAAAGGAACAATTGTATGGTCCAGTGGTCAACTTTCTGGTCTTGGGTTAAGAAAAAGGTTAATTGATGGATTTGAAGAAAAATATCCGGATGTAAATGTTGTATTGCAAGAAGCGCCTTCAACGACAAATGAATCACAAACATATTATGCGACAACTATAGGGGGACAAAGCTCAACTCCAGACATTTATAGTGGTGATTCAAACTGGCCGGCGCAATTTGGTAACGCTAATATGGCCTTGGATCTATCGAAAATAATGCCTAAAAGCTTCTGGAAAAGGTTCCCCAAAGGTTTGGTTGAATCAGCTACTTATCAGGGTGGAATCTATGGTGCCCCATTATATGACAATATAGGAGTTTTATATTATAGGAAAGACATTGTGGAAAAAGAAAATATACCAGTTCCCGAAACATGGGAGGACTTGAGAAAAGCTTCAGCTGATTTACAGAAAAATGGGGATGTGAAATATGGGTTTGTTTGGCAAGGTGCATCTTATGAGGGATTAACAACTAATTTTTTAGAGTATCTACATGCTGCAAATGGAGATGTGTTTGATGAAAATGGGCAAGTAAATATTAATACACCTGAGGCGAAACATGCATTAACGTTTATGCAAAGCCTTATAAGTAGTGGGGCATCGCCTGGTGCTGTTACGACTTTCCATGAAGATGAAGCGACAAACACGTTTAGTTCGGGATCGGCGGCCTTTTTAAGAAATTGGGTGAGTTATTATGGGCAACTAATTGACTCTGAATCCTCGGAAATGTCTGATGCAGTAGGTGTCACTGCTTTACCCGCATTTGAAGATGGGGATTCAAACACGACACAATCCGGCTGGAATATATTTATTAATCCACATACAGAAAATCTTGAAGCTTCACTGGCTTTTATGGATTATCTAACTAGCGAAGAAGCGCAAAAAATGATTTTAGGGGATCAAGTTATACCTACGAATATACATGTTCAACAAGATCCCGAGCTGCTAAAGAAATACGAAATATTGGATATCTATCAGGATGCCAAAGCAACACCACGGCCGAAAACGCCTAATTATAATGTTTTATCAGAAGGGATGTATATGAATGTAAACAAATTGTTGTCATCAGATAAGAGGGTAAACGATGTACTGGTTCAAATGGAAAAGCAAATGCGTTCTGCTGATCGCTCAGGATTGTAGTAACTATTTGGGAGGTGAGTGTTTATGCAAGCGAAAAATATGAGGAATTCATTAAGAACGTCATGGAGATACAACCGTACAGGGTATCTTATGGTACTTCCAGCTTTTCTAGTGTTAGCAGGAGTCATGTTCTACCCAATATTTGATACGTTACGCATGAGTTTGAGCAAAGTGGATATTACGAAACAAGGGTATGATTTTACTTTTACCGGAATAAAAAATTACCTGGAGATTTTCACTAGCTCAACCTATTGGAGCAGTATTTGGTTTACTTTCTATTTTTCCTTTATTTCTGTTTCGCTAGAAATTATTTTTGGTTTGTTCATTGCGTTGGCGATTAATAAAGTGAAACGTTTAATGAATGTATCCTTGGTCATTATGCTGATTCCCTGGGCATTAATAACAGTGGTATCGGGGCAAATGTGGTCCTATATTTATAATGGGGTCTATGGAATTTCCAATTATATCTTTGAAATATTGGGAGTTATTAATTCTCCGGTGGCTTGGCTGGCAACTCCAGGTACCGCCATCATCAGCATACTGGCTGCTGAAGTTTGGAAAACAACGCCTTTTGTTGTGATTATTATTTTATCTGGGTTACAAATGGTTCCAAAAGATCAGTATGAGGCTGCTGCCATTGATGGAGCTAATCGCTGGCAAACATTTTGGAAAATAACCTTGCCGGCGATCAAAGGGAGTATTGCGGTTTCCATCGTATTTCGGTTATTGCAAGCATTTGGAGTGTTTGATCTTCCCTTTGTTTTGACGGAAGGTGGACCAGGAAATGCTACGCAACCGGTAGCCATGCTTGCCCAAAAATCATTGTTTCAGAATCTTAATTTTGGTTTGGGATCCGCCATTTCAGTAAGCACCGTTTGTTTCATCATTGTTTTGTCGCTGATTTTTTATCCTCTGATTCGTTCTATTGTGAAAGGAGAGGATTAGATGGCTAAATCATCATTTTTTCGTTATGTTGTATTGATTGTTTTTTTGCTTATTATTATTTTGCCCTTTTATTGGCTTATTATGACATCATTTAAACCACAAACGGAACTTGGGTCATATCCGCCTAATCTATTACCTAAGTCTTGGACATTGGAAAATTACCGGGAAGCATTACTGGATTATGATTTTTTAACAAATCTCATGAACAGTGTACTTGTATCTATTACAGCAACCATTTTGGTTCTGGTTTTTTCCAGTATGGCAGCTTTTGCGATTGCGAAATTACCATTGCCTAAAAAGTATCCAATGATGGCAGGTTTGTTGGTTTTATCTATGTTTCCACCGGTGACTGTAGCCCCTGCGCTATATATTATGCTGAATAGCTTTGGTTTACTAAATACATATACGGGTTTAATTATCCCTTATATTGCATTTAATTTACCTTTTTCTATTTGGCTTTTACGGAATTATTTTGTCCAAATTCCAACTGATTTATTAGAAAGTGCCCGAATTGATGGTGCCTCAACTTTTTATACGTTTTTAAAAATTTACCTGCCATTAATTAAGCCGGGTCTATTTACAGCAGGAATTTTTACGTATATCGCAACCTGGATTGAATTTTTCTTGGCTTTAATTATTAATCCGGATCCCTCCATGCGAACAGTTTCGGTAGGTATTGCATTATTCAATGGTCCTTTTTCGATACCTTATGGAACCATATTTGCCGGCTCTGTGGTTGCCATGTTCCCGATTGTAATATTGACTATTATATTCAGGAAATCAATTGTTTCCGGCCTTACTGGTGGTGCCGTTAAAGGTTAATTAATAAATGATAAATGGAAAGGAAGAATTACGATGTTTTATTTGAATGGGATAGAGAAGGTTACGAATGAAGAAACACGCTCAATTAATCCGGAAAATCCTACAGGGGAAAAGGGGAAAGGGGGGAGGGAAGGCAGTTTACTAGGTCCAAGCAGAAAAGGAAATCCCAAAATAGCGTTAAAAAGTGGGGAGACTGCAACTCTTGCTGACATAAAAGGACCAGGGACAATTAGACATATGTGGATGACAGTTACAGATGCTACGCCATACGGGAGTTTTGTATTGCGGGACATCGTGTTAAGAATGTACTGGGATAATGAGCAAACGCCGTCTGTGGAAGTTCCAATTGGTGATTTCTTTTGTAACGGGTTTGGTACACGATGTGATTTAAATTCTTTTCCGATTGTAGTTAATCCGTCCGGAGGAATGAACTGTTATTTTCCAATGCCCTTCCGTAAAAATGCCAAAATAACGATTACCAATGAACATCAAGGCGATATTGAAGCATTCTTTTATACCATAAATTATAGTCTTTCTGATGATATCGATGAGAATGCAGCATATTTCCATGCGCAGTGGAGAAGAGAAGAAATCACTAAAAAAGGCATTGATTATACAGTGATAGATAGTATAAAAGGAAAAGGTCATTATGTTGGTACCTATTTGGCACTTACAGCCCTTGAACGTTATTGGTGGGGAGAAGGAGAATTTAAATTCTTTATTGATGACGATCAACATTATCCAACGATTTGCGGAACCGGTACGGAGGATTACTTTGGTGGTTCTTGGGCGTTCCATAAGAAGCAGTCAGACGGGACGATAACATCATCTACTTATAATACGCCATTTCTAGGGTATGCATTTCAGTCTACTAAAGACCACACAAGGGATAACTTTCCTAAAAAAGATGCTATTCCCACTCATGGATTTGGAAACGATGCACTTCCAATGCATGGTCTCTATAGATGGCATATACCTGACCCGATACGTTTCAATAATAAACTAAAAGTTACGTTACAACAAATTGGAAATGATGATATCAAACTATATGAGCGTTCTGACGATGTATCATCCGTGGCATACTGGTACCAAGTCGAGCCTCACCAACCCTTTCCGAGTTTACCAAATGTGCAAGCGCGTAGACCGAGGTAGTTATTTGAGTGAAGGGATCTTATTTCAAAACTTGTGAAGTATGAGTAAAGTTGGCAGTGTTACTTAGAGCAGCGGAATAAGGTGAAAAAGGCGGTCTTCATGATGAAGGCTGCCCATTTTTATGTTTCACTAAAAATACAAAATTGATGGTAAATTGGACAGTCGTAACAAAAGCTAGTATAAAGCCGGTTGTCAATGATAATTTCTGTTCCAATTCCAATTCCAATACCTATACTAATGTAGATTAAATAGGTGATTCCTTTACCTGTTTCGTATAAGCCGTTCACCATGCGAACCGACATTTGCTTCATTCTCAATTTCGACCGGTACTTGAAATTGGGCTTCAATCATGTGTTTCAAGTCTGCCTGATGCCAATCTAAATTTGGCGCAAAAATATCTTGCCATTTTTGTCGATAATTCCGGGAACGCCAACACCAATCCCAAGATACCATATCTATCCTCGGGTACCTTATCTATTAACTTTTAAATCACATGGATTGTTTAAATCAGTTAGAACACCAAAAATATAATTAACTCCCAAATCGTTACCAATCGAAAACACAGTCAAATGATTAATATGCAGCATAACTGGTTTTCGCCTCCGCTGGATTGTCCTGAACCTATTTCATAAATAAATGATTCATCAATTATCTTCACGACCATGGAGGAAACGGTTGCTTTATTTAATCTATCCTTTTCTTTTGCTGGTATGGCACCTGTTTTTGTGCCGATGTTCATGCCAATGGGGATTTCCCCTGAGGTCACCCAAGTCGCTTACAGGATTGGGGACTCGGCGGCGAATATTATTTCTCCTTTAATGCCGTTCTTCCCGCTCGTCGTTGCATTTGCGCAAAGGTACGGGAAACAAAATGGCGTCGGTACCGTGATTTCTTTGATGCTACCGTATTCCATCGCAATTTTGCTTTGTTGGATTGTCTTTTTCGTCCTTTGGTATGTGCTCGGAATTCCGGTCGGGCCTGGTACTAGTTTGACGTATTAACATGGAATTATTAAATCAAAAACGAATCCCTCGTAAAAGTCAACGATACGAGGGATTCGTTGTAACCTGAAGTTCTTTGGCGACACGGGGCTATCGCCTGCTTCAAGCAGTACAACAAACATCAGTATGATATTCATTCAAACTATCAAATAAATGATTTTGAAGTTTCCTTAGTAGTATAAAGCAAATAAGATATAAGTTCTTCCATGTTTTCCTCATTGAAACGAAATGATGGACCTGAAACTGATATTGCGCCTATAACTCTTTTTTGGGAGTCGAATACTGGAGCAGAAATCGCGGTCACTTTTTCGGTAATTTCCTCCACACTCGTCGCATACCCTTTGATTTTCGTTTCTTTCATTTTCTTTTGCAAATAAACTTTATCCTTTTCATTCATGTTTTTTAAAATTTTATCCTTGCTTTGTTCCGACTGGAAGGAAAGAATTGCCCTACCTGTTGCTCCAGCATGTATTGGTAACTGGGTGCCAACACCGACAGATCTCCTTATTTCCTGTTGACTTTCATACTCCATGACACATAAACGATTATCTCCATTAGGGATGTAGAATCCAGCAGTCTCTCCTGTTTTATTACGCAACTTTATAAGCCATGGTTTTATAATAGAAGCAAAAGGGAGCTCTGTCATTATTTTATTGGCATAATCTAAAAACACAGGACCAAGTGAATAAAGTTTCGACTGTGCATCCTGAATAACAAATCCCTCCATCTTCAATGTAGTTAACAAACGATGGACAATAGTGGAGGAAAGATTTAAGTCTTTACTGATAAAACTAATACTTTGGGGACTTGACGTTTCTTTTAAATGATTTAATACCTTTATAGCTCTTAAAACTGTCAAAGAGACATCCGTTTTTGTTTTCATTACAATCCACCCCTAATAAAATTATAAGTTGACCTTAACTTCTATTATATAAACATTTTAGTAAAAACAGCAAAAGGCGCTCAAAAGATACCGCCAATTGCTGTCTGTTATTTATACCTGTTATTAGGGTTAATTGAACTTAATATAACGTGTTTTATACTGACAGTAAAAATCTATAGCCTCACTGCCTAATTCTTTATATGTGCCCGTACTGGATTGTTTATACCCTCCAAATGGTGCATGAAAAAACGTACCTGTTGTAGTCAAATTAACTTTTACAATACCGGCTTCAATTCCTTCCAGCGCTTTATTCATATACTCTATATTTTTCGTACATATCGCGGAGGATAGACCATAATCCACATCGTTTGCAACTTTAATTGCTTCGTCGATATCACTTACTTCTATAATACTATTGACTGGACCGAATACTTCTTTCTGTGATATGGTCATCGATGTATTTACTCCAGTAATAACAGTTGGTTCAACAAAATAACCATTTTGGTATTGTTCTCCTTCAGGTATGCCGCCTCCTGCGAGAATTGTTGCCCCTTCGTTTACTGCACTTTGAATCAATTTCAGTGTAGAGTTACGCTCTGATTCGTTCACATGAGGACCTATATCGATTCCTTCTTGCATGCCATTACCAATTTTCAATGCTTTTGTTTTTGAAACTAGTTTATCTGTAAATTCTTTCGCAATTTTTTCATGAACAATAACCCTCCCTGTTGCCGTACAAGCTTGCCCAGTCTGGCCATATGCACCTGCTGCAGCTATCTGTACAGCCTCATCAATGTCTGCATCATCCATTACAATCAATGGATTTTTTCCTCCCATTTCAAGAAGGCAACGTTTCATGTCCTTTGCCGCCTCCGCGTAAATCTTCTTTCCTACTGGTGTAGAACCCGTAAAAGTTACTGCTTTTACTGCTTCATGATGAATCATCTCGGGAACCAATTCACCTTTTGCAATGACAAAGTTTACAACTCCTTTCGGAACACCAGCAAGCTCGATAATTTCCATGAACTTCATAGCAGTTAATGGTGTTTCCGAGGAGGCTTTCAAAACAACTGTATTACCGCTGGCAATGGCTGGTGCTGTCTTCCACGCAGGTATAGACAACGGAAAATTCCATGGTGTGACTACCAATACTACACCCAATGGTTCGGGTTTGGTTTCAACCTGGATTCCTGGCATGTCTGCCTCTACTATTGTACCTTTCATACGACGGCACTCACCTGCGTAAAATCTCACAATACCGGCTGCATATATTACTTCTTTAGCAGCATCATTATATGTCTTGCCTTCTTCAAGTACGATTGTTTTTGCTAATTCTTCTTTTTTCTCTTCCATTAAATCTGCAATTTTATATAAATAGTCTCCACGCTGGGGTGCAGTTGTATTTTTCCAAGTCTGAAATGATTCCGCTGCAACATCGATTGCGTTCGATGTATCCTCAGAAGTAGACAAACAAAAAGAAGATACAACGTTTTTTATATTCGCAGGATTGACCCCTTCTCTGCGCTCTTTCCCCGTAGGTTTGACCCATTCCCCACCTACAAAATTTTTTAAAGTTGTAACTGTCGTTATCGTCATTATTACTCCTCCTAATCGTTTATTAATATCTATTTGATTGATGGTGCGTGTTCCCCTGTTCCATACAATTGGGACTGCTCTGTGTTTTTTACAAGTGTCTTCTGTCCGGTCTTATCGAGCTTTTCCCATATATCCATATCAATTTTGGCACCGTTATTAAATGCCTTTTCAAATCTAGCCTTCAATTGCAAGGACTCCGTTAACCTTACTGCCCCATTTTCTGTTGCCTGTCTCAATTTCCTTACACAGGCGTTAATAAATTTTGTATCCGTTGTACACACAAGCCAGAATTCTTCTCCCTTCATATTTATCGTTTCATATTTTTTAAGTTTATCAGTAAGATATTGCTGCATTATTTCTTCCGCTCTTTCTCCTTCAGCGAAAACAGGATAGCCAATCTCTGGCGTAGAAAGAATCCACATTGTATTACCTGCATCCGATTTATAATTTATGAGACAACCTTTGCCTCTTAATGCTATATAGTGCGCCGGTTGCGCAAGAAGACGTGACCTGGTTGTGTTTTGAAGATGAATTCGGACAGTATCCCTAGTTTCCGCTATCCCCAGGGCAAAATCTGCCATTAATTTGCCAAGAACGATTGCACTCATGTGATGACCATCAAATTGGAATAAGCCATCCTTTTCCGAGAGCAGTGTCACTTCCTTCATGCCAGAGGCATGTAGCTTAGGTATTTCTTTTTCTAATACTTTCATTCCTTTGAGTCCAATAAATTCACTCCAAGCGACTACCTCGGCTCCATCATCTGCACATCCATATGGAATTCCACAAGCACGAAATACTTTTTTACAGTGAATGAATAATTCTACATAGGAGACACGCACTCTTTCACCTCCAACTTAGTCTTAAAATTATCCGTGAAGAAACGATGCCAGTTTCCACCCATTATTTTGGCTATTTCTTCTTCCGACATCCCCTTTTTCCTAAGACCTGTAATAATATTAGGGAAATCCGCCGGAGTTTGAAACCAAGAAGGCCATTCAGGCCATGAGGGATTATTTTTAGACCCTGCTCCATAATCCACTTCATGTGTCCATCTTCCCATCCGCATCCAATGCAAGAAATCAACAGACATATTTAATGTCATGTCTGTACCGATTCCGACCTGATCAATGCCCATGAACTCCACTGTCTGTATAATTAAATCGGAAAACTCCTCCAATGTTGTGTCTTTGCCGTTGATAAGATGAGGATAAGCGCAGAGACCGATGACGCCACCATTATCTCTTAAAGCTCGCAAAACTTTTTTTGATTTATTACGTTTGCTTGGATAGATCCAATCAGGATTAGCATGGGTGATGGCGACAGGTCGTTCGGATACTTCAATCGCATCAAGTGTTGTCTGTTCTCCAACATGAGAAAGGTCAATCGTCATGCCTACACGATTCATTTCCTTAACCACCAGCTTACCATATCGGGATAATCCAGTATCTTTTTCCTCATAACAGCTACTTCCTACTAAGTTTTGATTGTTGTATGTCAACTGCATAACTTTAATTCCCAGTTGGTTAAAAACAGATACCATTGATAGTTCATCTTCTAGAGCAGAGGTATTCTGCGTACCTAAGATGACACCAACTTTACCTTCTGCCTTCGCTTTGGAAATATCTTCACCAACCAATACCTGAGTGACAATATCATCATTTTCTTTAAAAAAACGATGCCATTCACCTATTTTACTTAATGTTTCTCTGGCGTTTTCCCATATGCCACAACAGGCATGAACACAGGTGACACCACCTTTTTTTAATAAATGTAAGAATTCTCTATTCCAATTGCTTAATTCCAATGCATCAATGATGATCATATCCTGTTGCTGTTTCATTCCAGATCCCCTTCCTTTTTGGTAATGATGGAAATACCCAATTATCCTGAAATGGCTGACCAATCTCTTCTACGAGGGGCGCACCTTGAAATAATGTTATTCTTACCCAACGATTTGACTTAGGATTGAATCTTTCAGCACCAAAAAAAGATAGCTTGCATCGAAGCAAATGTACTGGTATTAGATCCTTACTAAGCAAATTGGCTCGAATTTCTCCATATTCATAACCTTCCAGAGATTGGATGCGCTGGATAATACCCTTATATTGCGGATATTTAAGAATATATGTTGCTACCATTGTATCTGATGAAACTCCTTCGAGCGCAAGACTTAATTCTTGCACTTGCTCTGCAATATTCATTGGCATTTCCCATTCTTCACCTGGCTCTTGTCCCCGAACGCCTAGTCGTGGCTCTTCTTTATCTTCAGATCGATACCAAAAATAGTATTTTTCATTTGAATCGGTGAAATCATACTGATAAACCCACTGATATTGATCTTCTATTAGATGCCTTAGGTTTCCTATTGTCATCCGTGGCTCAATTTGATAAGTTTCTGTTACATTCATACATTTTTCTAAATCGATTATATCGTCTATATAAAGTTCAAGAAGAATCGTATGAAGTAATTCTTGCATTTCAATCGAAACCTTTTGCGCTGCAAATTGGAGCAGGTCATACCATATTTTATCCGATTTGCCATTTATCAATATATCTGTATCCATGTAATCCAAAATAATTTGCTTAATGTACCTGCTCTGTTTTGCCAAAGCCCTCGGATTTATAAAAATCTCCCTATCGATAAGTCTGGATTCCTCAAAGTATTCAGAAACACGATCCAGCCATTGGTTCATAAGAAGTAAATCATCATAAGAAGGATTAATATCTTTCACCTTGGCAATAGCTTTTTCTCTAATGTATATCCATTGATGAACAAGCCTGGGGTGAGCAATCAAAAACGGAGCCATCCCGAGTCCAGTTGCATTACCTGTTCCGATAAATCGTTTTATTTCTGAATGAAGTTTTGCAGCATTTTTATTTTTTTGTGATGCAATGTGTTCTACCAAATCAAAACTAAAATGACGAAGCATGTATACCGCGAACATTTGAGCTTGAAAAGGGCCACTAAAAGGATGATTCTCTTTTATTTTCTCGTATGGTGCAAGACCAAATTTACCATTCCCATAAACAGCCGTTGTTCGTAACAGGTAACCTACTTCATTCAATATTCTGGGATCAGGCTGTTCACCATTCACGAGACACTCTATAATATAACCAAAAACACGATTACTTTTATTCGCCCTTGACCAAACCAAATCAAATGCATCAGCCCTCCCAGCCTCTTGTTTTGGGAGTTCCTTTTTAAGATTTATAAGTTTTTCTTCTGTTATTATTCCTTCGCATAGTGCAAAGGTAATATCCCACTTCTTGGAAATAACGCGATCACTACGCTCTTCATCCTTTATCTTGGTAGAAATGGCAACAAAAGAAAACGTATGTCTGGGTGTATCGATACGATATATGGCATGCCCATATCCTTCTTTACCCATATTAAATTCGGTTCGATCAATCTCCCAATTCTCTCGGAACATATGACGCAGTAAAATACGCGAAAAACTTAAACTTGTTAGACGAAATGCTCCAATTCTCTCCATCTTCATTACTTCCGAAGCAGGACGCAATTTATGACTGTTTCGTTTTAAAACCATCAATTTGTTCCCCTCCCCACTGTGAATGCTTATTTCTGATGTATTTAAATAGAATTTTTTTTCTCGTTCAACTCCATTATTCGTTTATCTGTTAAACTAGACGCTGTAATACCCTGTTCTTCAGCCAATTGCTTACAGGCCTTTGGTGCACTCCAAAAAGTGGTCAGTAGTAATATAGATACAGGTACAGCAGTGACCACAATAAAGGATTGCAAAGAATCGACACTATCTTCTCCTATTGTTATCAACAGAACTGCAACCGCTCCCATCAATAAAGCCCAGAAAACGCGCAATAACCTTGATGGATCGCCACTTCCAGTAATTGCTACGGACATAGTCAAAGACATAGAATCGGTAGTTGTTAAAACAAAGATAATCGTAGCAAGTAAGAATAGAAATCCTAATATGGTGCCAAATGGCAATTGTTCTGTGATTGCTATCATAGCGGCTGGCGGCCCATTACTATCCAATGCAGTCGAAACAGATCCGGGCGTTGCAATTTCTTGAAAAATGCCTGTTCCTCCTACTACGGTGAACCAGAAGGTAGTAATGATCGGCGCAATTACTGCAACAGACGTAACTAGCTGACGTATCGTACGACCACGGGAAATTCTAGCAACAAAGACGGCCATCATTGGTCCATATCCAATAAACCATGCAAAGAAAAAGATTGTCCACCCACTTAACCATGCTTCGTCCCCACGATGGGAACTTAACGTAAAAAAATTTTGAATATATAATGCAAAAGAATCTATATAAGAGTTAAAAATAAATAAAGCTGGCCCGATTAACAACACTACTACAATTAAAAATAAGGCTAGTATTACATTAAAACTGCTTAAATACTGAATACCACGATGAATCCCTGTAGCGGCTGATATTGCCGCACCAACAACTAATAATATGATAATCGTAATTTGTATAAATAACGTATTGGGAAGATTAGTTAATGCACTTATTCCGTAACTTGCTTGCAACCCAAGAAACCCAATCGGTCCGATAGTCCCCGCGGCAACTGAAATAATACAAAAAGAATCTACCAATGTGCCGAGTACACTTTTCTTAAAAATACGTTCCCCAAAAAATGGATACAATAAAGTTCTTGGTTTAAGGGGTGCACCTTTATGATAGTGCGCATGCATCAACACTATAGTCCCAAGTGTACCTAGCACAGCCCAAGCCAGAAATCCCCAGTCTACAAAACTGGTTGCAAGTGCGGGAATTACTGCCTCTTCTGAACCAGATTCAATTCCATCAAAAAGAGGTGGTGTATTTATAAAATGACTTAAAGGTTCGGCAGCTGCCCAAAACACTCCGCCAGCAGCAAGCAATGTTGTCATTATAATAGAAATCCATTCAAAAGTACCTATTTCAGGTTTTTCCATTTTCCCAAGCTTAATCCTTCCATATTTGGAAAAACCCAAAACTAATGCGATCAAAAATGTACCTATCAAAAGAATTTGATATAATCCACCAAAATATTTGGAGGAAAAAGCAAATGATGTATTGACAATGTCCGTTACTAAATTTTGATTAATGAAACCCATGAGGACAAATAGCAGCAATAAGCCACCACTAATCAAAAATACCGGCAAATCAACAGTTTGCATTTTATCCTTTATTTTATTCAAATAAACCCCTCCTATGTAAGTGTTTACAATATTAAATTCCGTTTATCGGGATATAATACCGTTATTTATATACATATTAACTAAAAGATTTATTCTTGTCAATTGTGTATAAAGAATTTTCTTGTTATTTTTAACAAAGTATAAACAAATGCCTCGCTCTGCTTGAAGTACTGGATAATGGCATATATTAAAAAACTAATGCCCGTCCTATTAAGATAAAAATGTACTCGATTTAGGGTATGGCTTCGGTTGGCATTGCCTATATGTTTGTGAGCGGAATGCCAGTTCTGTAGGAAGTAGGTGATATATCTGAAAAAATGATTCAAGAGGATTGTGAAATGACAAATGATTCTGTCGTTAGAAGCGGGTAAGCCCAAAGTCCGCGAGAATCACGATTAAACCGCGAACCTAAAAGCCTCAAAATTTCTTTGATAGCTTCATAGGGAATCAGACTTGCTTTCTTGGGTAATGTAGTGTGATCAACGAAGGCAGACTTATTTATAAACCAGTTTATCTTCACTTTCACGATAGTTTTGCCACTTATCATTAGGAAAGTAGCCAAAAGAAAATGTGATCTTCACCCGACCATAACGTTTCCCATGAAAGTCAAGGATTTCTTCAATCCTCATTTTGCTTTATCGGTTGTCAAACCATATAATTTGTGATAGGATAAATTAAATTCTGAAGCATTTCCTTTTTTAGAAATAAACATGAAGGGTTTGCTTCGTTGTCTTTTTTATGGAGGACTTCCAATGGAATCTATTTATCAAAAGATAGCAGCAAACCAACATACCTTTTCAAACAAT
>NZ_JBPPZG010000075.1:0-16575 GCF_051918545.1 Pseudogracilibacillus amylolyticus (SeqCode)
ATTAAAAGATGTTTTGGATGAAATGAAATGACAATAAAAAACTTCCAAAGCCTAGGTAGGCTGGAAGTTTTTTTGTTTTGTACAAAATCGCAAGGGAGTTCGATGGAAAAGTCAAAATTTCTAAGCAAAAATTGAGCAATTAAGAGATCGACGGCGATTTTTCAGTATAAAAGATTGGCTAGAGTTTTGCGGCATGTTCCCGCAGTCTGATCTCATCATAAACGATGGGCTAGAGTTCCGCGGCATCTTTCCATAGTGCTCGTCCACGTCCCTGGTATTGGTAAAACAGTAGAAGAGTAACGATAATTTTATCAGATTTTTTAATGATATTTTTTCAGTAGCTTCAATGATTCTTTTATAAAAGCCGGTAGGTCGTCAGGGGTTCGGCTTGTGACAAGTTGGTTCTGACAGACGAATACTTCCTCATCATGATAAGTTGCTCCAGCATTTTCTAAATCAACTTTAATTGATTTATATCCTGTTACATCCCGACCTTCCAATGTTTTAGCAGTGATAAGTAACTGTGGTCCATGGCAGATTGCAAATACTGGCTTATCTGCGTCCATAAACGCTTTTGTAAATGAAACAAACCGATCGTCAGCTCGCAATATATCCGGAGAAAACCCGCCCGGAAGAAATAATGCATCGAATTCCGATGGTTGAACATGATCAATTCCATTGTCTACTTCAACTTCGGTTTCATTTTTACCTTTAATCTTATTGCCGCTTTCTTTTTCTATAATAATGACTTCATGTCCATCTTCTCTGAATGCATTAGCTGGCTCAGTGTACTCCGAATCCTCAAACATATCCGTCATTAATGTTGCAATTTTAGCCATTAATATGTCACTCCTTTTATAATACTTATTCTATTTAATACCCTTTATTTGAAAACAATTAAACATTTTTACCGAAATTTTGATACATAGGGATTACCTTTTTCAAAAAAACGCCACGGATAATCAGCAGCCTCGCCTGTATTTCTTACGCCAACCCGTGGGGAGATGCCAATATCGTCTACAGAAGTCCCCTTCGCAATATAAAGCGGTTTTTTTGATATATCGTGACCATAATATTTCATTGTAATTCCAAGCGCTTTTGTTAATTTACCTGGTCCATTCGTCAGGTCTATTTCTTTAATCGTTTCACCTCGATGAAGCCTCATTTGTTCAATTCCTTCCACTGGCTCAATTGCTCGAATTAGTACAGCATGGGGCGTTCCAGCTTGTCTCGCTACAATATTTAGTAAAGTATGTGTATGCATTTGATAGGTATAAACAAGCCCCGCTTCTTGAAACATGACTTCCGTTCGTTTCGTTCTTCGATTGCCATAACTATGTGCAGCCCGATCCTCTGGGCCTTGATAAGCTTCCGTTTCAACTATTCGCCCGACTAGTTTTTGATCAGAAATTTCATGTACGAGAAAACACCCTAATAATTGTTGAGCAAGTTCTAAACATGGAGCTTGATAATATGATTTATCCACTGGCTTCATTCCAATTTACCTCCAACCATTCTTTTTCTATATATATTATCGATCTGAAATAGAATAATTAAAACTAAAATGTTGACGAAAAATGGAACTAGTAATAAATACTTAGGTCGTTTTTACGTTGTGTGCTTTTATGAAATATGAAACAATAAACGATGAAAATATTTTAAAAGAAGGGAGGAGACTAGTTTGGAGGATCTCTTTGTTGCAGGATTCTTTTTTGGAATGATGGCATTTGCTGGACTCTTTATCGTTGCCGGTATTGTTTTTTTTATATTGCAGGCAATCGGACTTTTTAATATAGCGAAAAAAGAAGGAAGAGGAGATATTGCTTGGCTAGCTTGGATTCCAGTTGTTAGCCAATTTTTACTCACTTTCTTAGCAGAAAAACATGTTCATGAAGGTCTGAGAGGGAAAGTAACGTTATTATATGGAATTGCGATGGCGGTATCTATATTTTTTGGGTATTTTCTCGCATTTGTTTTATTCATTCCGATAGCAGTCTTCTGTTATGCTTTTTATTTTATTGCAAAGTTATATTCAGATAATCCACTATTTCATACTGCAGTGGCTCTAGTCTCAATTGGTTGGTCAATCCCCATTCAATTATTTATGTTTAGAAATAATACAAGACTTGAGGTCAATGAACCGGTGGGAGAGGGAACATAGTATATTGGAATTATTTGTTTTATGTAGCAAATGATGAGTTACTATTTGTAACAATACTAGCAAAAAAGCATAAATAAATATAGAGCTTCATATGGTTAGGTGGAACGTTAAAATGTTAACAATTAATGAATGATTAGAATTATTATTGTAAACATGATATTATTGGAAGACCTAAGATTAGCTAAAAAAGGAGGTGTGAAAATGGAAGAAAACGTACTAATGGGATTATTTGTAGCATTTTTTGCATTTTTTGTATTCTTATTTATCGTTGCTATCATTCTATTTTTCTTTCAGGCAATTGGATTATTTAAAATTGCTAAACGTGAAGGAAAGGGCGATATTGCTTGGTTAGCATGGATACCGATTATTAATGTATTTTTAATGACTCTCTTAGTAGAAAATGACGTCCACCCTTCAGTTAGAGGGAAATACACGTTATGGTATGGAATTGCATTTGTAGTTTCTATTATCTTGAGTTCTTTTATACCATTTGTTTCTTTTATTCCGATGGCGATGTTTTATTATGCATTTTATTTTCTTGCAAAAAGATACTCGGATAAAGCTGTTTTGCATTTAGTTATCGGTATTATTACATTCGGTTTCGCTATCCCAATTCAAATTTTTATGTTTAGAAACCGTGAGACGATCAATTCACCTGAAGAAATCGTGATGTGATCACACAAATAGAATTCTTATTAAGTACAGCATTCTCTCCTGAGTGCTGTATTTTATTTTTTCTTGGCAGATATGAAAGTATAAAACTTTCCTACTGCATAAGTGCAACTAAGGCTTTCGCCAAGGCTTGGCGATAAGCCAAGTTTTCTAAATTTTTTATTTAGTATGGTTACAATGAACACTAAATACTTTTTAGATTGGTGTTATTATGACAATAATTGCGAAACTACCGTATGTAAAGGTGATTAGACAAGTAAAAAGTGTGGAAAAAATAGAGTGGGAAGATCAGCGAATTATATATTTGTTTGAAGAAAAAATCACTACAGCTTTTCGGGAATTTCCCCTAGAAGAAGTTCTAGATCTTTCTCATCGAAAAATAGGTGAGGAAGGCGGATTTTTATTCATACATACAAATCACGGTGTATATTCTTATACGTTAAAAATTTCACCGGAATACTTCATTAACGCATTCAAGGCTCTAAAAAATAGCTAATCGTTATGAATCTTGTTGAGCTGTTTATTCTCTTTGGATGAAGAAATCATAGTAGTGCACGGTCACAAAGATGGAGTTTATGTTCCCGTTGTATCAAGAAATTCCAGAGCACGGACACAAAGCGAAGAGTTATGTTCCCGTTAGATCCAGAAATCCAAGAGCACGGTCACAAGGTCAGGGTTTATGTTCCCGTTGTATCCAGAATTCCTAGAGCACGGTCACAAAGTCAGGGTTTATGTTCCCGCTGTATCAAGAAATCCAAGAGCACAGTCACAAAGCGAAGAGTTATGTTCCCGTTAGATCCAGAAATCCAAGAGCACGGTCACAAAACCAAGATTTATGTTCCCGTTGTATCCAGAATTCCTAGAGAATGGTCACATAGACAATGTTTATGTGACCATTAGAACAGGATTTCCCAAAGAACGGTCATAAATCCAGTCGTTATATTCCGCGGAATTATGTAAAATTTGTGTTCCATCCATTTTTAATAATAAGGAGATATTAACAAATAAACGAGCACTCCCGATAAACTAACGTATAACCATATTGGCATCGTCCAGCGAGAAATTTTTCGATGTTTAGCCACTTTTCCGGTTAACCCCCAAACGAGGGAGAACAGTGCAAGGAGTACAACGATTGGCGCTAAGGAAATATGTGTAATCAAAATAAAGTAATAAATATTTTTCAATAATCCTTCTCCACCATATGATGTACTAGGTGCTAAGTAATGATACGTTAAATAGGTGACAAGAAATAAAGTTGTCGTTGTAAAAGCCGCAAAAATAAAATTACGATGCATTTTGATATTTTTCCGTAAAATAAAAAATAATGCCGCTAATAAAAAAATAAACGTAAAAGAATTAAAAATGGCGTTTAATCTTGGTAATAGTGTTAAATCAAACGGGATATTGCGATCTTGTTTAGGTAAGAAAAATAAAAATACAATAATAAGATTGATCAAGATAGTTAATGAAATAATCATTGGTGTATAATTTTTTTCCTTAATAGTTTGTTTCGCCTGCATACTTTCTCCTCACTTTTTAAAATAATCTTACTTTCTATCGTATCAAAATTACTTGATATCTACAGCAAAATGATATGATTTTTACAGATGTTTTGTCTAAACTGTGTCGAATAGAAAAAGTGGAGTTCAATTATTTCCCCAAGAAGTAGAACAATGTTTACTGAATCATACATTAATTAAGGAAGCGGCTGTAATTGGCATTCCAAACGAAAAATGGGGGGAAAAAGTAATCGCATTTTTAACTGTTTCTGATGAAGAAAAATTTGATGTATCAGAAATGAAGGAGTATTGCAAAGAGTTCCTTGGTGGTTATAAAA
The DNA here is from genome assembly GCF_051918545.1 of Pseudogracilibacillus amylolyticus (SeqCode). Taxonomy (NCBI): domain Bacteria; kingdom Bacillati; phylum Bacillota; class Bacilli; order Caryophanales; family Bacillaceae; genus Pseudogracilibacillus; species Pseudogracilibacillus amylolyticus (SeqCode). The sequence continues at coordinate 4,671 of NZ_JBPPZG010000075.1, forward strand.
TTCCTAAACAATTTTTTATTCTAGATGAATTACCTAAAACGGATGTTGGAAAAATTGATAAAAATAAATTGACAAAAAGCCTAGTGAATTGAGTAGCTAGGCTTTAATATGTAAAGAATCATAACACGATTAATCCCCAAATGTATAAACTAATTAGTGTAATTAATAGTGTCGGAATTGTTAAGACAAAACCGACCTTGAAATAATATCCCCAAGAAATATGGATACCGTCTTTGTTTAAGACATGGAGCCAAAGCAATGTTGCAAGTGAGCCGATCGGTGTTATTTTTGGACCTAAGTTTGTTCCAATAATGTTAGCATACACTAGCATTTGTTCCGTCATTTTATCTATGGAAATATCTCCAATTGCAATAGAGTTAATCATCACTGTAGGTAGATTATTCATAATAGAAGATAAAAATGCTGCAAGAAAACCAGTTCCCACTGTTGCTATAAATAGTCCTTTATCAATCAAATAAACTATTATTGTCGAAAGGACAGATGTCATCCCTACATTTTTCAGTCCATACACGATGACATACATACCAATAGAGAAGAAAATAACCGACCAGGGCGCATTTTTAACTACTTGAGGTACATTTGTTACTTTGAAATATTTTCCACAGATTAATAGAAAAATTGCAGCTGCTCCTGTGATGAACGATAAAGGAATCTGAAACATTTCACTTAAAATATAGCCAATAATTAGGATAGCGATCATGTACCAAGTAATTTTAAAAAAAGCTATACTTTTAATCGCATCGATTGGTCGCTTTACTAAATTCTTATCAAAGTCTTTAGGAATTGTTTTTCTGAAATATAAATATAAAACTAGTAAACTAGCCAGAATACTAAAAAAATTTGGCACAATCATGGCAATCGCATATTGGACAAAACCGAGTCCAAAAAAGTCTGCGGATACGATATTGGTCAGATTACTGATGATAAATGGTAGTGAGGCTGTATCCGCAATAAATCCGGATGCCATAACAAAAGGTAATACCATTTTATCAGTAAAATTAAGAGAACGAATCATCGCAAGTACGATCGGCGTAATAATTAACACTGCTCCATCGTTAGCAAAAAGTGCAGAGACAAGCGCACCTAAAATAATGATGAAGATAAACATTTTCAACCCATTACCATTGGCAAGTTTTGCCATATGCAATGCTGCCCATTCGAAAAAACCTAATTCATCAAGAACTAATGAAATAATGACTAACGCAACGAATGTAAGCGTAGCATTCCAAACAATTTCCGTTACAGCAATCACGTCTTGAAACGAGACAACTCCAAAAATAATTGCAACCATTGCACCGATGGAGGCAGACCAACCGATAGACAACCCCTTTGGTTGCACGATTACTAAAATAAGTGTAAAAATGAAAATAAGTAGAGCAATTAATACTTCCATATTTATCCTCCCATTTCATTGATTATACAACAATCTTCATGTTTTCGTAATCTTTCACCCGAAACTTGATTTACATCAATTCTTATGCAGGCGTAATCGGATAAGATAAAGATAGAACAAGGAGGGATTAAACATGACAAAGGCAGTCTTCCAATTAGAACCATTAACTTGCCCATCATGTATTAAAAAAATTGAAACAGCATTAGGGAAAACAGAAGGAGTTAAGCTAGCAAAAGTGTTGTTTAACTCAGGAAAAGTAAAAACAGAATTTGACGACTCTGTAGTTAAAGCAGAAGATGTTGCAGAAGTTATTGAAAAGCTAGGTTATCCGGTTATTAAAACAAAAGTATCTTAAATGATCACCTTTTCCAATCACTTCATCAGTCATTTAAGATAAATTGAGGCTTATAATTCTCACTCGGAGATTATAAGCTTATTTTTTGTCGCTAAAAGTTCTCCTATACTTGCGTAACTTTGTAATTTTGGTTGGTATGTTTTACAACAAATCAAAAAGGAAAATTAAACAGATTATTTTCAACATTAATGAGATTCAAAGTAATAGCCTCCTTCGTGTAAATGAAGAAGGCTATTTTTTATTGGAAAGTATAAACCTTTCTTACTTCTCACCGTCTAAAAGCTCGGGCGTCCTGGGACTAGGACTGCGCTTACTCGTCCTACCGGAGGGCATTTGCTCTTTCGTTCGTCCCACCGTAAAGTATTTGTCTCAGGCGTAAGTCACTAGCACGTCAATCACTCGTAAATACAATTTTGGCTTTCGCCATAAAGGCTTGCACTTACTTAGCTTAAGTGCAACATCACCGCTGTTTTTCGCCCGGAAGGCCGTCTAAGAACAGGCTCTCTGCCTAACCGTCGGCATACCCCTGGTGATGAGGGCATGTTTTCTTTAACGATAAGCCAAGTTTTCTAATCTAGTAAACTATTGATTTGGTTTAACAGTCGGTTTAGAGATATTTAGTATTTTATTTATTGTAATTGCCAAACGCTAGATTCACCCGGTGTTTCACCTTGAGTCCACCATAATGCTTTATAAACCTTACCACCATATGATACGACATCACCATTTAAATAAACTGTATTGGCATTCCACTCCGGTGCTTTCGGGTTTTCACCATTCCCATCATCTCCACCATTATCTTCACCGTTTACGAGCAACCAAACACTAGATTCTCCTGGAACATCTCCTTGGGTCCACCACTGTGCTCGATAGGTTTTACCATTGTATGTTACTTCATCTCCACTTACATATACTTCATTAGGATTCCAAGCTGGTGCACCATCTCCTGGTTCACCTGGTTCTCTCGGCTCTTCTGGTGGTACGAAATCACCATCAAAGTTTGCATCAATTACTTGATAGAAAGCATTTGCTGTATCAGCGACTTCCCAATATGCTAGGATAACATGATATCCTGTACGCTCAGGCACAACACAATCGTGAGTAACATTGAAGTCAGGACGTTTTCCACCATCGTCAATGCTACAGAATAATTCTAAGTCAGAACGTTTTAATGGCGAGTTGGGATCCCAATTTTCTTTTGTAATATAGTAGTCCCAATTTGCTGTAGCATGTGCAGCTGTTAATGTCCAACTGAAAGTTTGAGCTCCACTTGACATTGGAACTTTTGCCCAGCGGTTTTCTCCTTGCTCATCCAATTTAGGAAAAACTCCGCCACCGCTTGCAATTTGTCCATCTGGTACCCCAGCTTCTGGAAAATTTCCAGGTCCTTCAATGCTATGTGGTTCATAAATAACTGCTCCACAATCAGAGTTAACTCCTTCTTTACATAAAACAGCTCTACTCTTTGGACTATCTACATAACCATGTGCGGATGCTTTAATACTAAAACCGAAAGAAAGCGTTAACAAAATTAAACCACCTAATAGTAGGTATAACGGATTTACTCTTAATGAACGTAATTCCAAGAAAACCATCCTCTCCTATTTAATAATTAATTTTTGTGAATGTCCCTTAGCTGTAAAAAGATCTTTTTCCACCCTCCTTCCTTTCGTGTAGAATATAATATTATAATGTTATGAAGATTATGATATATTAATTTATTGTAAAATAAAAGAGTCTTACTGTTCATTTTTTACAGAAAATTTAACGTAAATTAATACATTAATCATAGATAATTTGTAGTATGTTCCAAAGTTTCTGACAAATTAAATTACCTTGAATCTTTTGCCTCCGCAGTATATTAATTTTTAGCAAATAAAGACGTTGATATAACTAAAACAGATAATTCTGAAGAAGTGCGTGAGAGGAATGAAAATTAGTTGGATTACTATTTAATTTGAAAAATCTAAATTAGTTTTCAAAACTTGATTAGTGTCAATTCATTACCTCCCCAAAACCTCTATTATATAAGTAGAAAGAAAGGAGAGAGTAAACATGACAAAGTTCATTCATCAATATAAAAATCAGTTGACATTAGTATCGTTTAGTTTGATCGTGTTGGCATTTATTCTGGGTGGAGGGGTAAAAGATGTATTTCTCATAATTGCAACGGTGATCGCTGGTGTACCGATCTCGATAAAAGCTTATCAGGCAGTTAAGATGAAAACTTTTAGTATTGAATTGCTTGTTACGATAGCAGTAATAGGAGCACTTATTATCGGGGAATATGTTGAATCAGCAGTTGTTACATTTCTATTCTTATTTGGCGATTTTTTAGAAGGACGGACGCTAGAAAAAACGCGTTCATCATTACGTGAGCTTACTGAGATGGCACCTGACGAAGCAGTAGTTTTACGAGATGGCATCCACGAAACGATCCCTGTAGAAGAAGTTGTAAAAGGGGATAGAGTCATCATTCATCCAGGTGGGAAAATTCCCGTTGACGGTAAAATCGTTGTAGGAAAAGCATCCATTAACGAAGCAGCAGTTACGGGAGAATCGGTACCAGCGCAAAAAGAGGTTAATGATTCGGTATTTAGTGGTACAATTGTAGATAATGGGTATATGGAAATGATTGCGGAAAAAGTCGGTGATGATACGACATTTGCTAAAATCATTGAACTTGTCGAAGAAGCACAAGAATCAAAATCGAAAACGGAAAAATTCTTAAATAAGTTTGCGAATATTTATACTCCGGCTGTTGTAGTACTATCTGTCCTAGTATATCTTCTAACAAAGGATCTTCATATCGCAATTACCTTTTTGGTTATCGCATGTCCGGGAGCACTCGTCATTGGAGCACCGGTTTCAAACGTCGCTGGAATTGGAAATGGAGCAAAAAATGGCGTCCTTATTAAAGGCGGAGAAGTAATGGATGTCATGTCAAAAGTAGACACAATCGTTTTTGATAAAACAGGAACACTGACAAAAGGAAAACCAGCAGTGACGGATGTGAAAACATTCATAAATGAAGAAGAAAATGAGTTACTACGAATGATTGCACAAGCAGAACTCATATCTGAACACCATTTAGGAAAAACAATTGTCAAAGAAGCAGAACAGCGCGGTCTCGAGTTTGGCAAGGCACCCAAAGGGGAAGTTATGAAAGGAAATGGACTTCGGGCAGAGATAGACGGTCGAGAGCTTTTCATCGGAAACCGTAAACTAATGAGGCAAGCGAATATAGTGATTTCAGATGACATAGAAGCATATGCCGTTGGACGGGAGAAAACAGGAAATACTGCTATTTTTGCAAGTGTAGATGGGAAAGTTGCTGCGATTATTTCGATTGCCGATGAAATTCGTGAAGACGCACACCAAGCACTAGCAGAACTAAGAAAAAATGGTATTAAGAAAATGATTATGCTCACAGGAGATAACGAACATACCGCACGACTTGTCGCGACTGAACTAGGACTTGATGAATATCATGCCGAATTACTTCCAGAAGATAAAGTAACCTATGTAAAAAAACTGAAGGAAGAAGGTCACGTAGTTGCGATGGCGGGAGATGGAATCAACGACGCACCAGCAATCGCAACTGCAGATATCGGTCTTGCAATGGGTGAAGGCGGAACAGACATATCAATGGAAACAGCAGATGTTGTTTTAATGGCTGATAAATTAAATCAATTTGCTCATGCGTACTCGCTTTCAAAAGCGACGATTCGGAACATGAAACAAAATACATTTTTTGCAGTAGGGACAGTATTCCTCTTATTAATTGGTGTCCTAAACGGAACTGTTCATTTAGCATCCGGAATGTTTATCCATGAGGCAAGTGTCTTACTTGTTATCCTAAACGGAATGAGGTTAATTACCTTTAATCGGAACAAAGTAAAACAAGAAGCGGACTTAAAAATGAAGCAAGCTTCTTCAGCCGAAATTTAAGCGGAAAGCGAGGAAATCTAATGAAAGAAACAAAAGCGTGCCCGCATCAATCAGGTGGTGCGGGTTCCTTTCAAGGTTGTGTATCATTAGTTCCCATTTTTAATCATTTAGAGCCCGACCAAATGAGTGAAATAATGGAGGTCGTCCGGAGCATCACCGTTAAAAAAGGAGGAGTCATGTACCATGCGGGAGATACTTCGGACTCATTGTACATCGTTCACCAAGGTAGAATAAAAATTTATCGTTTATCTGAATCAGGGAAGGAGCAGCTTGTACGAATATTAAACCCGGGTGATTTTACTGGAGAACTCGCTTTGTTTCAACAATCTGTTCATGAATCGTTTGCAGAAGCGATGGTTAACTCACAGATCTGTATGATTAAGCAAACAGATTTTCAAGAATTATTATTAAAATATCCAACGATCTCATTAAAGGTATTAGCCGAGTTCTCAAATCGGTTGGAAACATCAGAACGCCAGACAACACGTTTTGCAACGGAAAAAGTGGAGACGAGAATAGCACTTTTCTTAGCTGAACTTATTGATGGTGAAGGAAATGATGGAAATACCATTCAACTCCCAATGAGTAAAAAAGACTTGGCATCCTATTTAGGTACTACACCGGAAACATTAAGTAGACGGCTAACAGATTTTGAAGCAGAAGGATTAATAAAACAAAAAGGGCAACGTAAAATTACTGTATTGGACTTAGATGGACTGTTGCTTGTGTGAGGTGAATTTAGTGCAAGTTTATCACGCAGAAACTATTAATGAAATAGATCAAAAGGCAAAGCGACAAGGTTTTAGTTTATTTACTCTCATGGAAAATGCTGGTCGCGGTCTAGCTGCAAAAATAAAGCGATTAATTAAAACAGAAGATCGAATTATTATTTTATGTGGTAAAGGCAATAACGGAGGGGATGGTATCGTTATTGCTCGTTATTTATTACAAGAAGGGTTTAACGTCACTTTAACATTTCCACTCGGTATGCCGAAAACAGAACCTACGAAAGAGCATCTACATTATTTTAAAGAACAAAAATTTAAAATTGACTCTTTGGATCGGAACGAACAATTTGATGTTATTATTGATGCCATACTTGGAATTGGAACGAAATTACCGCTTCGGGAAAATATTCGTGAAGTTATCAAGTGGAGTAATGCTCAACAGGCATTACGCATTTCAGTTGACGTTCCAACCGGTGTACAGTCGAATCATGGTGACACGGATGACATAGCTTTTGTCGCAGATTATACATTTGCTTTGCATGGAATTAAGCCATCTGCATTCCTTTTACCTTCAAGCACATATTACGGGAAATTGGATACCGTTTCGATCGGACTTAAGCAAAACAGTAACGTACATATTACTTCAAGAAAAAGAGTTGTCAAAACTCTGCCAAAACGCGATCCCGATTCCCATAAAGGTACTTTTGGAACAAGCTTACTAATTGCAGGTAGTGATGAAATGCCCGGTAGTGCGCTTTTGGCTGCAACTGGTGCAATTCGAAGTGGCACAGGAAAATTAATGATTGGAACAACGAAGTTTGCTGCCTCTATTATTGCTCCTGTTGTTCCAGAGGCAACTTATTTTATCGACGGATTAGAAAAAACAGCCAATGAGCAGCTTCCTGAAAAAGTTGCAGCTATCGGGATCGGTCCTGGACTTTCTAATGAATCGCTCGTTTACGAAGCACTAAATTTTTTATTTAAAAAAGAAATTCCTCTTGTAATTGATGCAGGTGCCCTATTAAAAAGAAAAAATTGGGCTGCTAATGGATCGGTTATTCTTACACCTCATCCAGGAGAGTTTAGTCGTCTAACCGGATTTTCTGTCAAAGAAATTCAGGCAAATCGACTAGAGGTTACAAGTGAATTTGCTAAGCAGCACAGCGTAATTCTTGTCTTAAAAGGGAACTATACAGTCATTGCATTTCCGGATGGAGAAATTTTTATAAACCCAACAGGAAATAGCGGGTTAGCAAAAGGAGGAAGTGGAGACGTGCTAACTGGCATGATTGTAAGTATGCTTACGACACATAAAACGATAAAAGATGCTGTTATTAATGCAGTTTATATTCATGGATTATGTGCGGAAAAATGGGCTGAAAACTATAGCGAAGCGAGTATGGTTGCAAGTGATTTTAATAAATTATTACCATTGGTACTAAAGGAGTTAGTGTAATTACTCCTGTGTAAGTTAATGATAATCAAAACTAGTTTTAAAATAGAACGGCTTACCTATTCATCTAATTAATTTTTTCCTCAAATCACTGTATGTTACTATATGAATACATTGAATATAAAGAGGGGAAATTGATGGGAAAAGCGGAAAATGCATTTAAAAAGATAATACCCGGATTAATTATCTGTTTAGCAGTTATGTTTCTAGGAATATATGGAGCAGAATTTATTGGTTTTTTGATGAAAAAAATTGGGTTATTATCTATAGAAAGTAAAACACCTGTCTCCGGAATTTTTGTTGCGATTATTGTTGGCATCATTATTCGAAATACGATAGGTTTACATAAAAGATTTAAAGAAGGGGTTTCTTTTTCTGTAAAATACGCACTTCGAGCAGGGATCATTTTATTGGGACTGCGCTTAAGTTTGGTTGAAGCAGTAAAACTTGGTGCATTAGGGGTCCCATTAATCGTCGCTTGTATTGCGTCTGGGCTGTTATTGACGTTATATTTAACTAATAAAATGCAACAGTCCACTCGTCTTGGAACATTAATTGCCTGTGGCACGGGGATTTGTGGAGTTACAGCAATAATGGCTACTTCGCCCGTTATTGAGGCAAAAGAGGATGAAATATCTTATGCTGTTGCTAATATTACGATATTTGGGTTAACAGGGATGGTGCTTTATCCTTTTTTAGCAAATTTTCTTTTTGCAGGTGATCCAATTAAAGCTGGGATGTTCCTTGGTACTGCTATTCATGATACTGCTCAAGTTACGGGAGCAGCACTTATTTATGATCAGATGTATGATGTGAAAAAAGTAGTCGATGTAGCCACTGTTACAAAATTAACTAGAAATCTATTTATAATCGCGATCATTCCTTTTGTATCGTATTTGTATTTCAAAAATTCGAGTAAGGAAGAGGGTAACGTAAGGAATGAGCTCCCAAAATGGTATACGTTCATTCCATTGTTTGTCATTGGATTTATATTTCTGTCATTATTGCGTACAATAGGTGACGTTACATTAGAAAATATAGGAGCTGCATTTGGAGTTTTTACACTTTCATCATGGAGCGCAATCTATACAAACCTCAGTTCATTTGGCACAACTTATCTACTTGGAATGGCAATGGCCGGGGTAGGTTTATCAACTAACTTTAATAAGTTCCGTGGGATTGGCGTTAAGCCATTTTATATAGGATTTATTGCTGCTGTTTCTGTAGGGATTATAAGTATAACTTTGATTTCTTTATTTGGACACTTAATCGTCATTTAGTCTACTGTTAAAACTTCGATTTTTAATCTGTATCGTTGTATTTATTTACCACAACTATGATATTCTATAGTAGTATGGGAGGTATTAACAGTGAAGAAATTTACATTATTCACATTATTTATTTTAATATTAACGGCTTGTAACTCACCTCAGGAGTCAAGCGAAAATGAACAAGCAAACGAAATAGAAACAGAAGAGGCAGTGGATGAGGCGGATCAGGATGAGGAAGAAGAAAAAGATAAGCCAGCTCAAGAAGACGAAGAAGAAAAAAAGGAAAATTCCGAAGAAAAATCTGAACCGACAGAAGATGAAGGGGAAATGTCAGCAGAAGAAGAGGAAGAACAAGATACTGCAATAGAATCTAATGATGAAAATGAAAAGGACAAGCATCAAGAGATCGTTGACTTAGCTTATGACATATTTGATGCGCAAAATGATAATGACTACGATTTTCTTCAGTCAGTCATCTCGAAGGGTACAAAGCTTGATAAAAAAAATAATAAATTCAATTTCGAAAATGTCACTTACCCACATGAACAAGAATTTCTTACAGATGATGATTTAGGTGAATTGGAACTTCGTTATACACATGAGGAGAATGCAGACTCAGTCATCGTTGGATTTGGTGCCATTGATTATGAAAATGAATCGAGTTTTGTGATCGACTTTGAATTTATTAAAGAAGATGGAAAATGGAAAATGAACGATATGGATATTAATAAGTGATATAAAATGATTTGCAAATGTATTTACTAGATCGCCGATACTTTACTAATAGTTATCTGAATTATTTACAGAAATATGTTCCGTCATGCTTAGGATAAAATTCCTTCATTAGGCGGAATTTTTTAATTCCGACATACCCAGCCTACCGACGAAAGGGGAAAATCAACTAAGAAAGTAAATCTCTAAATCCCCTAATACTACCAAGATTTATTTATCTATTTCACAATGGAAAAGTTGAGAAAATTTATTGAAAAATGATAAAAGCTAATTAATTATTGTTATCTTTATTGATAACATTTTCATATATGACACATTAATTATAAATGTGATATACTAAATCGGTGTTTTATGTTTTAAAACTTTTAGGAGGGATATTATGTTTTCGGCATCATGGAATCGGTTATGGGCGATGCATTACGATGTAAAAGATAGAATCATGTTTTTCGTCAAACCGAATGCATCAAAGACGGGTTCATCAAAACAAGGAAGTCAAGAAACAAGCAATAACAATGATGGAAATCAAATAGGACCACCATCAAGTTACTCGAAATCGCAATTAATCGGTTTATTTTTGGGACCAATATTATTCATACTTACTTTATTATTTTTTCAGCCGGCAGACTTGTCGAAAGAAGGGGTTGCAGTTTTAGCAAGTACAATTTGGATTGCAACATGGTGGATAACAGAAGCGCTACCCATACCAGTAACTTCTCTCTTACCAATTGTGTTATTTCCACTTACTCAAGGGCTTGAGATTAATGAAACGGCGTCAGCTTATGGAGATGAGACGGTCTTTCTATTTATGGGTGGATTTATGATAGCACTTGCAATGGAGAAATGGAATTTACACCGTCGGATTGCACTCACAATTATTTCTATTATTGGAACAAATACCGATCGAATTATTTTAGGATTTATGGTTGCAACCGGATTTTTGTCCATGTGGATTTCAAATACAGCAACGGCAATGATGATGGTTCCTATGGGACTAGCAATCACTTATCAAGTCGCTGAAGCATTGAAAGATACAGATATTGATACGTCAAAAGAGAATTTTGCCTTTGGTAAGGCATTAATGCTTGGAATTGCTTACTCTGCTTCACTTGGTGGAATTGCTACATTAATCGGAACTCCGCCAAATACATTGCTAGCTGGTGCAGTAAATAAAATGTATGGCATTGAAATATCTTTTGCTAAATGGATGCTTTTTGGTGTTCCTTTTGCATGGGTTTTCATTTTTCTCGTTTGGTTTTATTTAGTGAAGATGGCGTTCCCACTGAAATTAAAAACATTGCCTGGAGGACGTAATGTTTTTGATAAAGAGCGCGAAAAATTAGGGATTGCTTCAACGGAGGAAAAGTTAGTTCTCATCATATTTTGTTTAGCTGCTATTTCTTGGATAACACGAACATTTTTACTATCAAAGTTTATTGATGGATTAAGTGATGGACTCATTGCAATGGCTTTTGCAGTTGTACTATTTGTTATTCCCGCCCCTAGTAAACCAGGTGATCGACTGTTAGACTGGAATACAGCGGTAAAACTACCTTGGGGAATTTTATTGCTGTTCGGTGGTGGACTAGCTATTGCAGCTGGATTCGTTGCGACTGGACTATCTGAATGGTTTGGTAGTCAGTTGTCAGGATTACAAGGAGTTAACTTAATTGTAGTTATCTTTATTGTTGCGGCACTTGTTTTGGCATTAACGGAAGTAACATCGAATACAGCAACAGCTTCCATGATGTATCCAATTATGGGATCTCTGGCAGTGGCGTTAGGATTCCACCCTTATGCTTTAATGATTGCTGCTGGGGTTGCGGCTTCATGTGCGTTCATGTTACCAGTTGCTACACCACCAAACGCGGTTGTGTTTGGATCAGGTTATTTACGGATTCCAGACATGATGAAAGCAGGATTTGCTTTGAATGTAATCGGAATCTTTTTAGTAACGTTAACGATTTATTATTTTATCCCACTCGTATGGGGTATTGATTTAAC
>NZ_JBPPZG010000076.1:0-16473 GCF_051918545.1 Pseudogracilibacillus amylolyticus (SeqCode)
TCACTTACATCGTTATTATACACTCACAGTTTCCATCTTCCGCTTCTCCATTTGCTCAGTATACGGTTTTCGTTTCATAATTCGGGCGAGAATTTCTTCGACATAAATGGAAAAGTCGAGTTGCGTACGGTGCCTTGGTCTTGGTAAATTAATTTTCTGATCTAAGCTAATAATCCCATCTTCTATTAGTAGCACACGATCTGCAATCGCTACTGCTTCCTCAACATCATGTGTCACTAATACTGCTGTAAAGCCTCTGTCCTTCCATAACACTTCAATCAAATCCTGCATTTCAATCCGAGTCAAAGCATCCAAAGCTCCTAGCGGCTCATCTAGCAGTAGCAATTCAGGGTCATGAACTAAAGCTCGAGCAAGGGCAACACGTTGTTTTTGTCCGCCTGATAATTGCCTTGGCCAGTCATAAAGCCGGTCCCCTAACCCAACATGTTGGAGTGCTTCGATCGCTTTTTCCTTTTCTTCTTTTGGAAGTGCGATCCGAATATTGTCGATCACACGTTTCCAAGGGAGTAAACGTCCATCCTGAAACATAATTCTAGAATATTTATTTAAGCCAGTTAGCGTGGCACCATTCATCTTAATAATTCCTTCACACGTTTTCTCCAATCCTGCAATTAATCTGAGTAACGTACTTTTTCCACATCCACTCTTTCCGACAACAGCGATAAATTCTCCCCTATCGATTTGCAGATTAATTTCTTTTAACACTGATCGCTCAGAAAAACTTTTACTTACCCCTTCAAGTGATACATGTATTTTTTCTTTCATTCGTTTTTCTAATTGTTCCATTTGAGTAATCTCTCCTCAAAATATTTCGCAATGATATCAGATAACTTTCCAAATAAAGCATATAGAACAATACTTAAAACTATTACGTCCATCTGCATAAATTCCCTTGCATTCATCGCCATATATCCAATTCCTGCATGTGTTGAAATTGTTTCTGCTACAATAAGTGTTAGCCACATGACACCTAATGAAAAACGAATGCCTACTAATATCGATGACATTGCCCCAGGGAGTATCACGATAAAAAATAACGCTTTTCCTTTTAAACCATACGCTCTTCCCATCTCAATTAAATCCTTATCAACCGACTTAATTCCGTGATACGTATTTATATATATCGGGAATAAAACACCTAATGCAACTAGAAATATTTTTGACGTTTCATCAATACCAAACCATAAAATGACTAGTGGTATTAAAGCTAAATGTGGAATATTCCTTAACATCTGAATAGACGTATCAAAAAGTAATTCCGAGTACTTCGATATTCCATTAAATAATCCCAAGAAGAATCCAATGCTTCCCCCAATTAAAAAACCAGTTAATGCTCTTCCTAAACTAACCAATATATGTTCATACAATTCACCTGTTGACAAAAGGGTAATTGCTGCTTGCAATACTTCAAGAGGCGCTGGCAATATTCTTTGTGGAATAATACCGACCCAGGATAAGTATTGCCAACATACTAATAACAACATCGGCACAAGCCATGGTATAAGTTGTTTGTTTGACCCTTTTATACTGGGTAGCATTTTTTATCCCTCCTTTTACTTCATTACATCATTTACATCAATTTTTGTTGGGATAATCTCTAATTCGTAAAATAAATCCGCTATATTTTGTTGTTCCTGAATTATCTCTTCATTGATCTCATCAACCCCATAATGGCGTCTTTCGACTGCAAGCCTAATAGAATCTTCTTCAATATTTAATAATGGAGCAAGCATGGCAACTAATTCGTCATGATTCTCGTTTGCCCAATCGGAGGACTTTGCCACTTCCTCCACGATAATTTTTCCGATTTCTTCATGATTTTTCGCAAAATCTTCTGTTGCAATAAAGAAATCTCTATCTGTCGTTAACCCCTCTCCATCAGTTAGTAATACACCATCTGAATGAAGTTCTGTTGATGCTGTAAATGGATCCCAAACAACCATGGCATCTACATTTCCTTGTTCAAAAGCTACCCGTGCATCCCCAGGTGGTAAAAAAGCTGGTGTAATATCCGAATAACTAATTCCCGCTTCTTCCAACGCCTTTACTATTAAATAATGTGAACTGGAACCTTTAGCAAAACTAATTTTCTTATTTTTTAAATCTTCAAGCGATTTAATATCTGAATCCTTTGGCACTAATATTCCACTACCTTCATATTTAGGTTTTCCTGCCGCTAGTGTTTTAAATGGTGTATTTGCAGCTTGAGCAAAAATTACTGGGGTATTTCCAGTTCTACCAACATCGATACTTCCTGCATTTAATGCTTCAACTAAAGCTGGCCCGGCTTGAAATTCATGCCATTCAACTTTATACCCTAGCGGTTCAAGCGTTTCCTCAAGTGTACCTAGGCCTTTCAAAATAACAAACGGGCAATTTTTTTGATACCCAATTCGGACAATTTTTTCTTCCGCTGTATTTGCTGAAGATTCTTCATGATCATTGCCACACGCTGATAAAGCTACCAATAACAACAGGAAAAAACTTGCTAACAACAGTAAACTTTTTCTCATATTCCCTAGCCCATCCTTTACCAGTTTTTAAAGAGGTTACTGATTTTAGCCTATGTATGAATAATTCGTAGGTTCCTGTCCTCAGTAAAATTTTCGGATAATAAGTTAATCATATTTTTTTAATTTATAGGGAAACTAAACTGAGTATTAATTGAACAGGAGGGATTTTAGCTCTATGTTAAATAAAAGTCAACAAGTAGAACCTTTTCATTCCGGAGAAATTTTTCATCTTTGGTCTTTTTTATTAAGTACCAAAGAATACTTAGTCACACTGCAAGTATTAAATAATCATGCTGGAGATCAAGATTTAAAAGACTTTTTGGATGATATTTATGAAAATGGCTATACACCAGAGGAAGAACAAGTTGAAAACATTTTAAAAAATGCCGGGATTCGCTTGCCTCCTGCACCACCAGATCGTCCTAATGTTGAAGTAGAAGATATCCCTGCAGGAGCACGATTTAATGATCCAGAAATCGCCAATTTAATACAGAGAGAATTAATGGTGAGTAAAATGATTTGCAGCTATATCATGGGAATCTGTGTACAAGAAGATATCAAAAGCCTATTCGGTGAATTTCATACACTAAAAGAAGAATACGATCTAAAATTAGCAAAACTAAGTAAAGAAAAAGGATGGACAATTTCTCCACCTATCAACATAAAATAAATTTCAGGAGTGTAAGCAGTTGGCAGCAAAAAAGAACACGATGACCATTATGGCCATTGGATCGATACCACTCATTATGACGTTAGGAAATTCCATGCTTATTCCAATCTTTCCAGAAATGAAATCAGCTTTGAAGCTTTCTCAAATGCAAGTGAGTTTAACAATTACCGTATTTTCAATTGCAGCAGCAATTTTTATCCCTATATTAGGATATTTATCAGATCGATTTTCAAGGAAAATTATTATTGTTCCTTCATTAATTTTATTCGGATTAGGGGGATTATTGGCCGGTTTTGGCGCCGCATTTTTTTCACATGCGTATGTTTGGATATTAATTGGAAGGACGTTGCAAGGTATTGGAGCTGCAGGTACTGCCCCGATAGCAATGGCTTTAACAGGAGATCTTTTTAAAGGAAGTGAACGAAGCCGAGTGTTAGGACTTATAGAAGCATCCAATGGACTAGGAAAGGTCTTATCTCCTATCCTCGGTTCTCTATTAGGACTCATCATTTGGTATTCGGTATTTTTTGCTTTTCCAGCAATTTGTCTAGTTTCGATTTTATTAGCTTGGATTTTTATTAAAGAAAAAAGTTTCAAACAAGCCCCTCCTCCTTTTAGAAAGTACCTTTTAGGGCTTTTAAGTGTATTCAAACTCGAAGGAAGGTGGTTATTAGTCACGTACTTAGCTGGTGGAACTTGTCTATTTACACTCTTTGGTATTCTTTTTTATTTATCAGATATTTTGGAGGAAAAACACGATATTGACGGGGTCATTAAAGGACTTATTTTAGCAATTCCACTTCTTTTTATGGTGACAACATCGTATATTACCGGGACTAAAATTGGAAACGATATGGAAAAGATGAAAAAACTTATGTTAATCGGATTTTCGTTCATGACAATTTCCTATGGCTTCCTTGCTTTGTTTGAAAAATTAGTTCCATTTTTAGCGATTCTTGCTTTAAGTAGTGTTGGTGCGGGGCTTATTTTGCCTTGTGTGAATAGTCTAATTACAGGATCTGTCGGTAAAGAAAGGCGGGGTTTTGTAACCTCTTTATATGGGTCTGTACGTTTTATTGGTGTAGCAATTGGACCACCTATTTTTGCTCGTTTAATGGACTGGTCTAGAACGGGAATGTTTTTATCCATTGCTATTTTAGCATTTATTGTGGGACTCCTTGTTTTATTACTCATTCGAGTGAAAGGTAAAGATGGAAAGGAAAATAAAAATACGAAATTCCGTTATAAATATATATAATCAATCAACAGTATATGTTTGATACGGTTCATAGTTACAGATAAAATCTACAATTCTTGTGGAAATCCATTGACTTATAAAAGCAAGGATAATAATATGCCAACCAATTGCGGCGGCTGTGATAACAAAAATAGAGCAGTTAAAGAAGAACAGTGGTTTTCCTGGTAAAATATTTGCCTTATGTGCTATCATATACGCCATCACACCCATGCCACCATTTGATACACCTTGACGCATGAGTATCCCTACACCTATGCCAAGGAAAACAGATCCAAATAACAGATCGACAAACAAAACCCGATCCGCTACATAGAAAAATGTTTCCACAATGTCTATCGTGAGGGAAGCAACTGTCATTCCGACCATTGTCCATACAGCAAACCGCTTTCCTAAATAATTAATCCCTAGTAAAAGTAATAAACAGTTTACAATCCAAAGAGAAGGACCCATGGGGATATTAAAGTAGTAATTCATTAATATTGCCAGGCCACCTGCACCACCGGACGGTATGGATTGAGGAAATAAAAATAATCCCATCCCAATTCCTTGAAAAATACCACCAAGTATTACTAGTGTCCATTTTTGCATGAATTCTTTCAAAGATAGGCCCTCCTCTTTGGGGTATTTCGATTAGGATTATAGGTTTGTACACCTTGCAACATACTTATTCGAAGTTACTAAAAATCATTACAATTGTTTTTAATCGTACAGTTCATCCGCATGTTTAAAACGAATTTTTTCTGATTTAACTGTCTGATTATTTCTAACTTCCTCCATCTGCTTTTCGACCGTAGATTGCTCGTTTTCCAGTTTTTCCGCTTCTTGTTTTACATCATTATTTTTCTCCATCAAGGCACCTCCAATTTTATATAGATTTATTTTGCCCAAAATACGATGACAAAACGCATATAAAGAATTTTTTATTAATAAAGTTAAGTTAGGGAGGGAGAAAGCATTGTTTACATTTATTGTATTTATTTTTGTGTTGCTTGTAATCGCTGCGGTAGGTGGAGTGGCTTGGTTCATCTATATGAAACTCAGATATAAGACTGTGCCTTCCAACATGGCGCTTATTATTACTGGACCTAAGCTTGGCGATCCGAAAAAAGAATCGAATATATTTCAAGATGAACAAGGCCGCTCGATGAAAGTGATTCGTGGAGGCGGGCACCGTCTGCGAATGTTTCAGACTCATACACCGGTATCACTAACATCCTTTCAGCTACAACTAAAAACGCCAAAAGTATATACGCTTCAAGGGGTAGGAATTTTTGGTGAAGCAGTTGCAACAGTAAAAGTTGCTGACACATTGGAAGGCATCGTCAAATACGCCGAACAATTTTTAGGAAAAAAACAAAAAGATATTGAGTTTGAAGTTTCAGAAGTACTCGGTTCTAATTTACGAGCAATTTTATCGAAAATGACCGTAGAACAAATTAATAGCGACAGAGAAAGTTTTAATGAACAGGTTCGCGAAGTTGCTCAAAGTCAGCTAGATAATATGGGATTTAAAATTACCTCACTGGGACTGACGAATATTAAAGATGACGAGGGCTATTTAGAAAATCTCGGTCGTCCTAAAATTTCAGAGATTAAAAAAGAAGCAGAAATCGCCGAGAGTACAAATAATAGGCAAACGAAAGTACATGTTGCGCAAATGAATGAGGAAGTCGCAAAAGAACAATATGCTAGAGAAATAAACATTGCAGAAGCAAGAAAAGAAAAAGAAATTAAAGATGCACAAATTTTAGCAGTAACAGAAAGAGAAAAAGCAAAATCAGAAGCCGCTTATCTGTTAGAACAGGAAGAAAGAAATCTTGAAATTGAGAAACAACGACTTATGATCGTCCGCCAAGATCGTGAAGAAAATCTGAAAATTAAACAATTAGAAGAAGAAAGGCAAGTGAAGCTTGAACAAGAAAAAGTGAAAGTACGACGAGAAAAAGCCGATGCCGCATATTATGAGCAATTAAAAGCAGCGGAAGCGGAAGCAGAGTCGAGACTGGAAGCAGGAAAAGCTGATGCCGAAGTCATTCGTTTAAAAAGCGCGGCAGAAATTGAAGCGATAGAAAAACGTGCAGAGGCACTTAATAAACATAAAGAAGTCATGCTAACCGAAATGATTATAAAAATGCTCCCTGAATATGCATCCGCCGTTGCAGATCCATTAAGTAAAGTGGAATCAATCCGGATATTAGATGGCGGAAAAGGTGATCAAGTAAGCGGTCTACCCAAGACGGTGACCAGTACGTTAGCAAATTTACAAGAAAGTGTTACGCAAATGACTGGTTTGGATTTGGATGAGATATTGAAGAAGGTTTCTACTTTAAGCAAAGAGGAAGTAGTTCAAGAAAAGCAGTCAGATGATGAAGTATAAGAAAATTTCCCGTGGTTGTTTTGCGGTTCCCGTGGTTATTTCATGTTTCCCGTGGTTAAATCGAATTCTACGTGGTTATTTTACAATCTAGCTGGTTAACGCGGTCGGGCGTGGTTATTTCGCGATTCCCGTGGTTAAATCGAAATCTGCGTGGTTATTTTGAGAACTAGCTGGATAACGCGGTCGGGCGTAATTTAGTCATTAATATGTTTCAATGCGGCATTTTCAAAACGAGTGAGTAATTCGCTCGTTTTAATCTTTCCTTTTAGTTAAATGCGTAAGCGTATACGTCAAAATCTCATAATCTTATGGTAAGATGATAATGAGTGATTTTTCTTAATGATAAACTGAAGGGATAATTTATGAAAACTTTTACAACATGGGGATTGCGGTTATCAATTGCAACTTATGCAATTCTTTATTTTTTTACCGCTTTTTTTGAGATTGCTATTCTTCTAGATATTTTATCAATCGTCGGGATAAGTATGTTTATTTTTTCCTTGCTCTACATATCTATTGCAAAGTTTAAATTACCAATCTTTATTCTAGTAGCTGGAATAATTGTTTTATTTTATTCAGGTTATTCTGTAGTGGATGGTCTTTTCAGCGGAATGTTGTTAATGAGTGATATGATTGGCTTATTAGTAGTCGTTCCATTAATAAGCTGGGTACTTCGAGAAGAACCATACATTGAAGATATTATGAGTGTATTTTATAAATTTCTTAATACGAGCAAAAAATTTTACTTTAGTTTAACTGCTTTTACTCAAATTATTGCCTATTTTTTACTCTTTGGCTCAATACCGATGATGTATCAATTTGTTAACGTTATATTAGAAGAACAAAAGACAGAGATGTGGGAAAATTTTAAAGGGACTGCCCTACTCCGTGGTTTCGCATTATCGACATTGTGGGTCGTGAGTATTCCTAGTTTTATATTTGCTGTTGAAACATTAGGTGCATCTCTTTGGATTGCTATTTTACAAGGACTTAGTATTGCGGTAATTGGAACAATTTTGGCCGTAATTTTTGCCTCTTTTAAAGAAAGAAAATACGATTTTAATGTCACAGAAGTTCTTCAAGCAAATATGAAACAAGTACTTAAAAATGCATCTCATGAACATGTTAGAAAAAAGAAGGTTATTGAATTTGTTTTTCTTTTTATATCGTTATTTGGGACGATATTTTTAATCCACGGACTTTTCCATATCAAATTACTGCTCATTATCCCAATTGTAATTATTTTATGGATCATTGCATTCTATTTTATTAAAAAACGAGCTTATAAACTATTTGGTGTTGCAAAAGATTACTTCCAAAAAGGTATGCTTAATCAAGCATATCAATTAAATGTTATGCTTACTGTCGGAGTGTTGATATTCGGGCTTAGACAAACAGAGTTTGCAAGTACTGTTGTGAGTGGGCTTAATGTTATGCAAGAGTATTTTCCAATTATTAATCCGCTCTTTTTATTACCGTTTATCGTCATTATTTTAGGTTTTTTCGGTTTAGGTCCTTTAACGGTAATGGTTCTTGTTGCCGGAATTTTAAGCGGTATGAATTTACCATATCCACCTGAACTAATTGTGCTTGCCGTTACATCTGGAAGTGTAATTTCAATTCTTATTTCACCTGTAATCATGCCTGTAATTGTGCTCAGTGCCTCTAATGGTTTGAGCTTATTTACAAACGGATTAAAATTCAATTGGAAGTACGCTCTTGTATTTTATATTATTGTGCAATCGTATATTCAGGTGATGGTTCATATATAGTAAATGGAGGTAAGCTCGCTAGCTCACCTCCATTTTTTATTCGTACTCTTTTTCAAGTTTTTTCGTACTTCTTATCGTGTCGATTGGACGAACTAATTGCTCAATTTTATCCCGTTCCGGTTCCAAAAATGGTGGGAGCGATAACTTTTCGCCGAGTGTTTCATACGGTTCATCCCCCATAAATCCTGGACCATCTGTGGCAAATTCAAATAATATTTGTGGGGCTACATTGACATATAAAGATCCGAAAAAGAAACGATCTACAAATCCAGATGTTTGAAATCCAAATTTTCGTATATGTGTATCCCATTCTGCTAGTTCTTCCCGATTATCTACACGGAATGCTGCATGGTGAACAGTGCCGTACCCTTGACGTGCTGGAGGCATTGTTACATTGTGTTCCACAATGACTTGCGCTCCATTTCCACCCTCTCCTACTTCAAATAGATGAAAATCTCCTTCTTTGGCAATTTCATTAAAAGAAAAAACTTTTTCCAGCATTTCTTTAAAATAGTCGAACTGTGCAATACGAACAAAAATTGGGCCGAGTCCTGTTATTGCATATTCTAGAGGTATTGGACCATCTTGCCACGGTGTTCCCGATGCCACACCTTCATTATTTTCATCCGAGATTAGTTGATATTTCTGATCATCAAAATCGTTGAATGCAATTATCTTTTTACCGAACTGCTCTTCAATTCCCGTGTGCTCAACTTTTAGACGCTCAAATCGTTTTATCCAATATTCTAATGCGGCATCGCTCGGTACACGAAAGGACGTTTTCGCAATTTCATTCGTACCGTGAACACCTTTTGGAATTCCTGGAAAATCAAAAAATGTCATGTCTGTCCCTGGACTGCCTGTATCATCGGCAAAAAATAAATGATATGTCTGAATATCGTCCTGGTTTACTGTCTTTTTAACGAGACGCATGCCTAATGTATACGTAAAAAACTCGTAATTTTTCTCTGCACTACTAGTTATTGCTGTTACATGGTGGATCCCTTTTAAGTTCATTTTTTCCTCCTGCATTATTCTATTGGTGTTAATTTTGCTTCAATATCTTGACGTTTTTCTTCTAAAAATGGTGGCAAAGTTAATGATTCTCCTAAATTCTCAAGTTCCTCATCAATATACAGTCCTGGACCATCTGTCGCTAATTCGAATTTTATTCCGTTCGAGTCTCTAAAATACAGACTATGAAAATAATGACGATCAATGATGTCTGTAGCAGGATATCCGCGTTCTTTTATTTTCTTTTCCCATTTTTTCATTTCTTGTACATCTTTTACCCGAATTGCTAGATGATCAATACTCCCTTTTCCTGGTTTTTCCGTCTCTCCATCTTTCTCTTGTATAATAATCTCACTGTAAAGAGCTCCCAGTACTGATTGATATCTAGCTTCTTGCTCTTTATTTCCTACCTTTTCATAACCGAATAAGTTTTCGAGCATGTTGATTAATTTCTGTGGGCGCCTAGCCGTCATCTCTACTGGCCCCATCCCTAAAATTTGATATTTCTTAGGAACAGAAGAATTTTTCCACGTTTTCCAAAAGGAAGGAAGTTTCTCTCCAGATCCGTCCATTAGTAGAAGTTCTAGCCCGTCTGGATCTTGAAATGGCAATGCTTTCCTCCCGCTGTAATTGATGAATTTGTTGTGCGGAATTTTCAACTGTTCAAAACGATTTTTCCAATAAGTTAGCGCATCGTCATTTTTTACTAATAACCCTATTCTAGTGATCGCATTTGTTCCTCGGTATGTCGATCCTACAAATGGCATTTCAAAAAATGTAAGACTCGTACCCGGGCTCCCTGTTTCATCTCCATAAAAAAGATGATACATCGATGGAGTTTCTTGGTTGACTGTTTTTTTAACAAGCCGTAAGCCTAATTGATCGCGGTAAAAATGGACATTTTGCTGTGCATTTTTGGTAATCATCGAAATATGATGATGTCCAGCAATTGTAAGCATTTTTATGCCTCCAGTTAATTATTGTATATTCTTATCTCTAGTATCCATCAAATTATCTCGAATTAAAAGTAATTTGTTTTATCCTTTATTATTTCATCATCACACAGACATTATCGAAAACGCCTATCGCCCCCGACGAGCCGGGGCGGAGGCACGCCCCGGGCTAACAACAAACTTTGAGATGTAAGTCACTATTGTTGAGTAAGTTTGATTATTGGCTTAATTTCATGAGGTAAAGCCAACTGTTAGAGGATTCAATCGCTAAGGATGTTGCTGGGGGTGTGATTGAGGATGATTTGCAACTACCTAAAAAGACATGAAAATATTTCACCGTTCCACACGATCATGTATTTACCCAATGCATTTACCTACTTTTTCATTATTACGGATATTTGATTTTGCTATAAAGGAAGTTGTATAGTACGTATTAAGTAATCTTTTTCATTTATTGCTATTGCGCCTGAGAAAGGATTAAATGATATGTCTAAAAAAGTAAATAGTGCAAATTTAATTAATAAGTTTAAGACAAGTTTTAAATGTCCTCTTTGTGATCAATCTATTAAAGTGGTAAACCTGTCAAGTGTAGTCTGTACAAATAATCATACTTTTGACATTGCCAAGCAAGGATATATTAATTTTATGACCCGTTCTGTCAATAGTAATTACGGTAAAGATTTGTTTGAAACTAGATATAAACTCATTACGGAAAGTAAGCTATACTCCACTTTGCATGAGGCAGTGACACAAATTATTAAAGAACATGGTATTTTAGCCAACCCGTTTATGATTGCGGATCTCGGGTGTGGGGAGGGATCGCATCTACATTCAATTATAGATCAAATTGAAAATAATATTATTACAGGAGTGGGGCTTGACCTTTCTAAAGAAGGCATTTTAATGGCTGCCAAAAATTACTCTGATTTTATTTGGTTTGTTGGCGATTTAGCAAGAACACCTTTTACAAATACATCATTTCACGTCATTCTTAATATTTTATCCCCCGCTAATTATGCTGAGTTTAAAAGAATTTTAGTTCAGGATGGACTCGTTATTAAAGCAGTCCCCCGCCCTAGTTATCTTAAAGAACTGAGAGAAGCACTTTTTATTGATAAGAAAAATATCGACTACCAAAATGACCATACTGTGTCTCTTTTTGAAAAAAACTTTCAACTTCTAGATATTCAACAAATAACCAATACACAGATTTTAACCAGGACAGATCGTGAGAATTTGGTAAAAATGACTCCTCTTACCTGGTCAGCTAATCGCTCGCGGATTAACTCATTTATTGAACAAGATTCCGCCAAAATTACATTAGATTTGGATATATTAATCGGGTTGAACAAATAAGAAAATTCCCCGCGTGACCTCTAAGTGAAACTCCTTCGCTGAATTACGCAAGAACATCTTGCGTGACTCTAACAAGCAGGAACTCCATCATAGAGGAACGCGAGAACATCTTGCGTGACCCTTACAAGCAAAAAAACCTTTGCAAGGGTACGCATGATTCACGCAAGCTACCACAATATACAAAGTCCATCTGCTGAGCGGCTGGGCTCTCAATTACATACTTCTACATCAACAATACTTGATAACGAAACATGGAACCCATCTTCATTTTTTAACACAATATACCCTCTCCATTGATCGATTTTATCTAACTTTCCACGCAAGGTTAAAAAGTCACCATTATGATAATATGTCATTTCAATTACCACTTGATGTTCCAATGCAAACTTTAATGTTTGATCAATCTCCATCATTTTTTGTTCATCAAGAATTGGTTTTTCTTTATATTCAACAAAAACATCCTTTAACATCTCAACATGTTCGGGTAGCATTAGAGATACCCATTTCATCGTTCCACGGTCATGTACTTTCATCATGCATATGCCTCCAACTTCTGCCAGCTCTGTTCTACCGCCAAAATATTTTCCGTTTTAAACGTTCGTAACCGATTTCGCATATAACAAAAAGCAGTAATATGATCATCCGTATAAGAAATAATTTGGATGGTGCGCTTTGAAATAGATCCTGACTTGGATAAATAAATAATATTTACCTTTCTTCCAGTTTCCACAGCCTTTTTTATACAGCACATCATTCTTCTTACCTCCTGAACATTTGTTCTTATCTTAACACAATTTCCAGCACTTTACAAGAACAAATATTCCTGTTTCTGTTGTTTTTTATTTATTTTTTACATAAAATAAATCATACGTTCTTATTATTGGAGGTAAGACAATGGATTATTCACTTTATCCTAAAAATGATGTTCTTTGTATTGATATGCGTTCTTTTTACGCGAGTGTGGAAGCTGTTAAACGAGGACTGGATCCAATGAAAACGTTATTGGCAGTCGTTGGAGATATATCGCGTCCGGGAAGTATTGTTCTCGCTGCTTCACCCGCGTTAAAAGAAAAACACGGTATTAGCAACGTAAGTCGTTTTTTCGAGTTACCGAACGATCCAGCAATTCATCTTGTCCAAGCAAATATGGCCGATTATTTGCACGTGTCCCTTCAAATTACTAAATTACTGAATTCTTTTGCTCCAAAAGAAGCGATTCATCAATATTCTGTAGATGAAGTTTGGATTACTGTGAACGGCTTAGAGAAATTGTTCGGAAATCGTCGGGAGATTGCTGTTCAAATTCGAGATGCAATATTATCTGACTTTGGAATTACAAGCGCAATTGGGATTGGTGATAATAAATTTTTAGCTAAAGTTGTAATGGATTTACATGCTAAAAAAATGGAAAGTGGAATTGCGGAATGCACCTATGAAGATGTTCCGGATAAGCTATGGCCTTTTCCAGTAGAAAAAATATGGGGAATTGGAAGTCGGATGAAGCGAAATTTACACCGTTTAGGTATTACAACACTTGGTCAAATTGCACAATTTCCTCTCTCTCACTTAAAAAAACATTTCGGAGTTATGGGGGAGCAACTTTATTGGCATGCTTGGGGAATTGATTTAAGTCCTGTTTTTGGGGATTTTACAAAAACTACTCAAGAAAGTTTTGGACATGGTATTTCCTTATTACGGGATTATACAAGGAAGGAAGCACTCACTTGTATTCTCGACCTTTGCGAAGAAGCATGCCGAAGAGCTCGTACTGCAAAAAAAGCAGGAAGAACCATTCATTTGGGAATCGGTTATTCAAGCGAAACAGGCGGGGGATTCAGCCGCTCTTTTTCCATGGATACTCCAACAAATATTACGATGGAAATGCATCAAGTATGCGTCCAACTTTTCAATAAATATTATGACGGGTACAGTAAGATTAGACGGGTCTATGTCACATTAACTAATTTATCGGATGATCAAGATACACAGCTTGATTTATTCGATGAGCGACCGAAGCAAAAGGATATCGGATATGTAATGGATACAATTAGAGACCGTTTTGGAGCAACTGCTATTTTACGTGCCTCGAGCTATACCGATGCCGGAATTACACTTGACCGCAGTAAGAAAATTGGTGGACATTGGGCTTGATAATGTCCCATTTTATTAAAAGTTTATTAGAAAACTTGGCTTATCGCCAAGCCTTGGTTTCACTTACGACGCACAGGATGTGCTAGTACAGGGTTGCAACAAATCTTTACGGTGGGACGAACGAAAGTCCAGTCCCAGGACGTCGCGCTTTTAGCCAGTGAGCAGTAGGAAAGTTTTATATTTTCTGCTAAAAAACCTTCTGTATAACAGAAGCAATTGTTTCAAGATTTCCACACGACAAACTGAATACATTTTTTTCAAGTATAACAAATAACTATATTTGAACAGTGACTTTTTTCCCAACTTTATTATTTTATTTATATACTAAAAATGGGAATATACGCTCGTTTTATGTTA
Organism: Pseudogracilibacillus amylolyticus (SeqCode); assembly: GCF_051918545.1. Lineage (NCBI taxonomy): Bacteria > Bacillati > Bacillota > Bacilli > Caryophanales > Bacillaceae > Pseudogracilibacillus > Pseudogracilibacillus amylolyticus (SeqCode). The sequence goes on from NZ_JBPPZG010000076.1 coordinate 14,443, forward strand.
TAATGAAACTAACAGTAGATTGGCTTCTCATGAGGGAATTGCACACTGTTTCCTTTAGGGATACTCCCCAAAGGAGGGGGTGATGCTTATGGATATGGAGAGTGTATTAACACTAATGATTTCGTTCGGAATGTTAGTTGCTTTCATCATGTCCAGCAAAAATGAAAAATAATCCCTCATGTGGTCTAGCCCGCCAGTGAAGGATTATTTCTTTTACTGTGCCTTCCCCTCTTGTTGGGGTTGGTCTATTGTTACCGTTCCATGTTTGCCGCATGGGACGGTTTTCATATTGTATGATTTTCTATTTTTATTATACCACGAATAAACCGTTTTTACACGGTTTTTACTGCTTTCTAATGATGATTTAATAATTAATAATCACTAAACGGTTCTTTAAATTTGACTTGAGCGATTTCATCACCATTATAACTAGGTCCTCACCATCACGACCGAATATAGCATAGCGTAAAATTTACGCAATTGTTCTTGGCGTTATTCATCCGTTTCAGTCGAAACTTACCAGCTTACGCCAAATTCCATGGTAATTGAGGATGTTGCTCTCGTAAATCCTGTGATATACGTTTAGTTGGCTTCCCCAACAATTTCTAGATTACGAATTACTGCATTTTGTATTAATTTTGAACTAAAAAATCACTTTTGCCATTTGGGATGTATGATTCAATATTTTCTATACATCCCAAAATATGATGCAAATAAACATTGTCATTCTTCATAATTGGATTGCTTCCCTTAGCACATCTTCCTTCATACTCCAATGAATAGCATTTTCTGTTACAACATCGACTTTAACGTTTAGTAAGTTCTCAACCTCTTGTTTAAAGCGTATCAAATCAAACAAACTTCTTCCCTTTTCAAAATCAACAAGTAAATCAAGGTCACTCATAGACCCATCTTCTAGCCTTGCTACAGAACCAAAAACCTGTACATTTTTAATACCGTGTTCATCCGCTAATCTCAAAATCAGATTACGTTTTTCCTGAAGAACATCATATAACACAGCACATCCCTCATAATCTTCGTTCATATTAAACATATTATATCATGTTTTTACATGTTACTTTGTATTCATTCCCATCATAACACTGTACAATTATCGCGCCCGATTCTGGAATGCTAAATCTTTGTTCTTCAGGAACGGTAAGTACAAACCCAAATTCAAAAATACGATAAAGCCAAACACCAAAATGTAAAATAATAGCTTCAAATTAACCCCACCCTAAAAGTATTGGCAACACCAGTACTCTACAAAATGCCCCGTTTACTGCAATTCCATACGCACCATTGTTAAATTAAGCTATCCGTTTACCTCGAAGTATTACAGTCATTATAATTCCTATGATTAGTTCAATAACAGCCAATCCTAATACAAATAATCCGATTGATGGAAGCGATAAAACACCTAAAACAATATGAAATACTGTTGCAATATACAAGCCTAATGGTTTTTTTAAAAAGATACTCAAAATAGCATAAAGTAATACTGCCACCATAAGACCCACTGCAACCCAAGAAATCCAAGATGACATTTTAATTCCCTCCACTTTGTATGCAACAAAATGGATCGTTTATTGAATAAAGAATCTTTTGAATTAATCTTTTAATCCATTTTAACATTCTATACTTAATCTTGGAAATGCTTCTTAAAAGATTTTACTATCTTTGTAGAAAAAATATTTAAAAGCTTAAACCCAAACCGGGACGTAGTACATCAATCATCTTCAGATACTAAACCATCATATTCGGGGGCATCGGAAGGGGGTTGAATTTCAGTCATCAATAAAGCAACATGTCCTTCTTCATCTGTAATGGTGAACAACAACGACTGCCCTTCTTTCAATCCTGCTTCTCCTGCTGCTATGTATGGGAAGTTAGAAAAGTCCCCACTAAAATCTCCGTTCTCATCAACTTCTAATTCCATTGTATCTCCGATGAATGCGTCTATTTCTGAAACTTGCACATCAACTTCTGGTAATGTTTTTCCATAATAGGTTGATGTATTCTCGTAAAATT
>NZ_JBPPZG010000077.1:0-16432 GCF_051918545.1 Pseudogracilibacillus amylolyticus (SeqCode)
AGCCCTGAGTCTCTTGGAGGAACTACAATACATCTTTTTCTTTATGTTGAGAACGTAGATGCTCTTTTTGCACAAGCTATTGATGCAGGTGCAAAGGAACTGATGCCTGTAGAAGATCATCCGGAAGGTGATCGACGCGGGGGTTTAACGGATCCATTTGGACACATTTGGTGGATCGCAACACATATAAAGGATATACCGCTTGAGGAAATCGGGTAGCACTATGTCGTTGCGTGATCTCTGTTATAGTTTTACATCTTCCACAAAAGGGCCCGATTGTTTAGGATCAACAGTAGAAAATGATCAAACTTTTTTATAAAAATTGCGCAGTGTTTCAAAAGAATTAACCCGTTTTGATCAATCTTTTTTTAAAACGGGTTCTTTTAATTTAACATAAAATGCGGTTTTGCAAGATGTTTTTGATCAAACTTTATTTCAAAGCTACATCTGTTAATTTTTTTTCGTTTAATTTTTAACGATGTATTTAGTATCGCCAACGATAACAGGAGTGTTTTTTGCGACGGGTGTAACATTTTTTGGCAGATAAGAAAGCATAAAACTTTCCTACTGCTCACTGGCTAAAAGCGCGACGTCCTGTCGCAACGCCAGTACTAGCACGTCCTGTGCGTCGTAAGTGCAACTTTAGTTCTCGCCAAGGCTTGGCAATAAGCCAAGTTTTCTAATTGTTAGACCATTTAAATCATTTACTTACGAAGGAGATGATCCCATGTTTACATATTGTAATTCAGACTTTCAAATATTATTAGATTTAACTGGTCTAGATGGTTGGCAAGAGAACCGAGATTTCATGAAGAAAATTGTACAATTATCAAAACAGAAACCTGTTACATATGCGAGTGAGACAACGATAGAAGGGACAACATCGCAAATGTTTCAAGTCAATCCTAAAGGGTTACTTGGAAATATAGGAATGATCGTTTATGATGATTTAAATACAGATGAGAATGGCGTATTAATTATTTCGAATCATACAGATCATGTAAAATATTTTGTAGAATCGGGATTTAGTACGGTATATTTAAGAACGGAAAACGGTGAATTAGATTTAGACTTTTCAGCAATGCCTGATGAGATTTGGGAGTATAGCGACTTTAATAACTTTGTCGATAATCCTAAATTAAGAATGACTTATCCAGCTGAATTAACAGGATTTCCTAATGATTTTCAGCTAAGGACAAAGTTAATAAGGTTTCCCAAAAAATTATCCATTCCTAATTCTAATTCGGTAGCGGATGTTATTTTTACTGGAAGATACTTCAAATTAAAGGACAATAGACATTATAATCCTCCTTTATCAAGAGCTATTCTCGGTTTGAAAAATGACTATTCAAATCAACCTACAGTAGCGAAACATAGGCTTGGCCAATTAATCGACTTTTATTTGAGAAATGACACTACCGTTTCTCATATTGTGTTTGTGCCACCGAGACCTTGTAAAACGAGCCGCTTTATTGGGGTAGAAAAATTCGTTAAGTCAACTATAAAATTGGAATATGATTTACTGCGATCAATAGACAATTATAAATCTCCCAAACGTGTTAATGAATTTAAAGATAAGTATAAACGTATTGAGGGAAAGATAAAATGTCAAAGCGAAGTTTCAGGACATGTTTTATTAATGGATGATGTTTTTACGAGTGGCGCAACGACGGCGGAATGTGCGAGAGTGCTGTATGAAAAAGGTGCAAGTAAGGTTACCATTTTGCCGTTAGCGTTTACGCAAGATTATAACTATTATGAACAATCTGTGATGCCTGTCATTTTAAATTCAGATGGAAATGAGTATCATATAAGATTTCAAAATGATTCCCATCAAGTATTTTGGTCGAGCAAAAAGGATAATGGGGGATTTGCATCTGAGGATTTTGATATAATAAATGAAGAGTACTTAGCTTATCGCACTAAATGTGTGGAAGTTCAGGAATATAGCGCGTTTAAAGAAATTAACGCAGTCATATTTGATTTAGATAATACATTGCTTCAGACAGATCATTTGGAAAGTTTTCGCGAGAAAGGGTTGGCTATTAAAGATGTTAAACTTATTAAAGAAGAACATATTTTGATAGATCCAAATGTTTTATCAGATTTACAAAAGACAGGTATTAAAGTAGGAATTGTGACCCGATCACCAAGAAATTATGCGAAATCATTGTTATCTGCTTGCGATTATCCATATGATTGTTTAATAGCTTCAAAAGACACACTAAGAAGTAAACCATTCCCGTATCCGATGTTAAAATGTGCTAAAAAATTAAAAGTAGATCCGAAATATATCGTAAATATTGGCAATGAAGATGGAGATTTGCAAGCTGGAAATAGTGCCGGCATGATGAGTTTACATATAAACACAGTGATTGCAGACATAGAATTGAGTAAAATTATTGGGAACAATATGGAATTAGAAATTTAGCAGGAGTGAAGCAATTGAATGATTTTTTCTGGCTCACACTCAGTTGTATCAAAGGTGTAGGCAGTAAAACATTAATACAACTATACGAAAGTTATCCTGATTTAAACGCTGAAAACCTTCAGGAACAAATTAAGACGATGAACAAGAAGAATATAAGCAAATTGTTATCGCCGGAAAATATTTCGGTTGCTAAAGAAAGGGCAGAAAATTTAATTACATCACATGAAGAAAAAGATATTAAAGTAATTCCGATTTCCAGCGAATGGTACCCCAACTATTTACGGTTAATTCCAGACCCACCAACCATCTTGTATGCAAAAGGAAATACGGAATTGCTAAAAGAAAAACTTAATTTGGCTGTTGTCGGAACAAGGGAACCGACTGAAACAGGGATAAAAGCAGCGCGTAAAATTGCTACCACTTTTGTTGAAATGGGCTATACGATAGTAAGTGGTCTTGCGTTGGGTATCGATACAGCGGCTCATGAAGGGGCATTAAAGGAGGAAAATGGAAAAACGATTGCTGTTTTAGCGGGGAACTTGATGCAAATTTATCCAGCGAAAAATAAAGAACTGGCAACAAAGATTTTGGAACGAGATGGGTTATGGCTTTCAGAAACTCCGATTGGCCAATCGAACACAAGAGGTAATTTTGTGAAAAGGGATCGGATTCAAAGTGGTTTATCATTAGGTGTTTGTCCGGTACAAACACCAACAAAAAGCGGCACTCAGCATACTATTGAGTTCTCAAGGAAACAAAATAGATTTTTGTTTACCCCAACCCCTTTACAACAAGATGAAAACGAAAATGCAATTCAGGGAAATATAGAATTAATGAATGCTGGTGTAACTGTTTTACAAAATAAAGAATCGTATAAATCAATTCACAACAATTTATTAGACTATAAATTAAAGCTAGATAATGAACACTACGAGCGTTTTGAAAAAATGAATTCAATACAACGTTCAGCTGAAAGTATCGAAAAATTAAATTTATTCGACGGATAAATTTGGTAAGTAATAAATAACCCACATCTATTATTTAGATGTGGATTCCTCTACTTATAAATATGGTTTTATTAAAATTTAACTTGCACTGTTTATACTGATGAAAAATTTGGTAGTTTTTTATTGTCCAAAATTCGTGTTGAAGTTAATTTTCCATGGATAAAATCTATCTTCGTATAACTATTTATGTATAAATTTCGTCATAAAAAAACGCTAAAAAATGTGTCTATCTTAAATAAGAAAATATAATCCTCATTTGCTTTGACTATCCCTTATTTTTGTGGTAAAAAAGTATTAGGAAAACAGTCATATACATAGTGTTATCAATTATTTTATCCACTAATGAGGTGCGAAAATGTCGATTGCTAATTTTGAGGATTTTGAACTTCCGGCAGATAGTATAAATAATCAGTTAGCAAATATTGCTTTAAACAATATAGATGAAGGGGTTATGATTACAAATAGTCATAATCAAATTATTTATGTCAACAAGAAATTTGAAAAAATCACCGGTTTTACATTTGCTGAAGTGAAAGGGAAAACGCCAAGAAACTTACAATCCGGCATACAGGAACTCTCCTTTTATGAAAATATGAAACAAGTAGTAATACAGACTGGTAAATGGCAAGGAGAGCTTTGGAATCGTACGAAGAGTGGAGAAGTATATTTACAATCGTTATCTATTATTGCCATAAAAAATGATCAAGATGAAATTGAAAACATCATCGGCATCTTTTCTGATTTATTACATAATGATTCACTTGAAAATGAATATTTACAGAACATTACCTATTATGATTCTTTGACTAACCTTCCCAATCGTTTTTGGTTTGAAAAACGTGTTGTCTCAGTTTTGCAATCTTCACACGATAAGGCATTTGCTATTATTTACCTTCAATTGGATAATTTCACAGAGATAAATGAAAAACATGGTTTCCTTTTTGGGGATGTTTTGCTTAAACGAATTGCGAAAAGATTACAAAATAGTATACCTAAAAACAGTATGGTGACGCGTTGGAGTGGGACGGAATTCACGTGGATTATAGAAAATATTGCAAATGAAGATAAAATTAAAGATCTTATTAAAGAGATTTTCGATAAAATTGCTGCTCGAATTTTAGTTAATGGAACGGAAATTTCTCTTGATGCAAGTTTTGGTGTAAGTGTATATCCTAGGGATGGCAATACAGTATCTAGTTTGTTATCAAAAGCAAATCGCGCCATGACTAGTGCTAGGAAAAATCGAACAGTTATGGATTTTTATAAACCTGAAATGGGCACACCGAACAACTTTTTTATTATGGAGATAGAGTTAAAAAAAGCGATTAAAGAGAATCAATTTGAACTATATTATCAACCGTTAATCTCCGTAGAAACAAATAAACTGGTCGGATTTGAAGCATTGATTCGCTGGAACCATCCTACTGAAGGTCTTATCTCACCTGTAAAATTCATTCCACTTGCTGAACAAACCGGATTAATTATCGAAATTGGAAATTTGGTATTTAAACTAGCGTGTGAGCAACTAAGTGAGTGGAAAAAGCAAGGATTAACGAATATTAAAATTAGTATTAATTTATCAATGAATCAATTTAAAGATCAATATTTAGTCGAAAATATATCGGAAATCATCCAGAAAACCGGTGTTTCCGCAAGTGATATCGGAATTGAGCTAACCGAAAGTTCGCTAATTGATAATATGGAAGAAACGATTTTAAAACTTCATCAACTTAAAGAGCTTGGTTTTTACATTGCAGTAGATGATTTTGGCACAGGTTACTCATCTTTAGGATATTTAATAGATTTCCCAATAAATCGAATTAAAATTGATCGCTCGTTCATTAAAGTGATGGGACATAACCAAAAAATTAAAGCTATTGTTTCCGCAATCAACACGATGGCGAAAACGATGGATATTGAAGTTGTCGCTGAAGGAATTGAGACAAACGAACAATTACAAATCGTTCAGAAATTAGATTGTCATATTGTTCAAGGGTATCTCTTTGATAAACCTTTACCGGTAGAGGAAGTGGAACAAAAATGGTTGAAAATTTAAAATTTCATTACAATAAAAGCAAACAAAAATCCGCTTGGCTTTAAGAGGCGGATTTTTATTTAGGAAAAAACGAAGAAGTTGATTAACTAAGGATAATTTATGACGAATTTCCGTAAGCTATTTTCAAGTTATCCTAATGGGAATTTACGAATCGAGTTAACTTAATAACGATTTTCCCTCTCATTTCTAACTTATATTTGATAAGGTTAGAAATCGAACTCTTTTGCGACAGAAACAAATTCGCGAACGGAAAATGGTAAGTAACTATTCTTTTTCCAAATCATCCCGAGTTCCAAATGAACATCAGGTTTCTCAAATGGAATGGCGACAATGTTTTTATTGTTTATTTTGTTACAAATTTGACTAGGTAATAATGCGACGCCAAGCTTAGCTTCCACCATTTCTAAAATAAAGTCTTTTTGAGAACTCTCACAAACGATGTTCGGGTAAAACCCATACTGGGAGCAAGCGTCAATAATGCCGTCGAATAAGGAAAAGTCTTGTCGATACATAATAAAAGGTTCGTCTTCGATATTTTTAAAACTTATCGCGGATTTTTCAATGAGAGCATGTTGTTTATGAACTACTAGCATTAATGGATCTTTAACTATTTGCATAATGTCAACTTCTTTTTTGTTTAAAGGTTTATTACAAACAAAGCCAATATCTAATGTGCCATCACAAACCCCACTTTTGATTTTTTTGGAACCAACTTCAATTAATGATACATCGATCATTGGAAATAAATCGATATAGCGACTGATAATCTTAGAGCAAAAAGCGGCTCCTATTATTGGTGGGATTCCTATTTTAATTTCTCCTTTTTTAAGATCCATTACATCGTTTAATTCTGACGTTAAATTTTCGTAAGCGTTAAGAACGTGTTTTGCATTTTGCAGTAATGCATTTCCCGCATCAGTCATTTCTAACTGTCGAAACGAACGGTAAAAAAGCGGTACGCCTAACTCTTCCTCGATCCCCTTAATTGTTTTACTCAAAGAAGGTTGTGAAACATGTAATGCAGCAGCCGCTTTGGTAAAATTTAAATGTTTCGCCACCTCAATAAAATATTCCAAATGCCGAATATCCAATTATGTTAATCCTCCCAAAATTTCACTTGATAAACCTATTATACAACAGCTATAACTAAATGGAATAGTAGTTATTCGAATTATGTATTGTAATAATATATAAAACTGTTATATAATAGGTGGCAACAAGAAGGAAAAATTGACAGGAGGATGTATGATGACGAATTACGTTAATGTTGGTAGTATTAAGGTTGCCGAAGAATTGTATAATTTTGTTAATAGAGAAGCACTGCCTGAAACCGGACTTGATATAGAACAGTTTTGGGATGATTTTGAAAAACTGTTACTTGATTTCACCCCACGTAACAGAGCGTTATTAGAAAAACGTGATCAACTGCAAAACCAAATTGATGCATGGCATAAAGAAAACAAAGAGTTTAACCAAGAGCAGTACAAAACGTTTTTAGAAGATATTGGATACCTAGAGCCGGAAGTTGAAGATTTTAAAGTTGATTTACAAAATGTAGATGATGAAATTTCCCAAATCGCTGGACCTCAACTTGTCGTTCCAATTAATAATCCGCGTTATGCGATAAATGCTGCCAATGCTCGTTGGGGATCTCTTTATGATGCATTTTATGGTACAGATGTAATTAGTGAAGAAGATGGAGCGGAAAAGTCAGGGGCATATAATCCGGTTCGTGGAAATATAGTAATTGAAAAAAGTAGAGAATTTTTAGATGCTAGTGCACCTCTTACATCTGGTTCACATAAAGATGCAACAAAATATGGGATTGAAAATGGGAAGCTTGCTGTTGTTCTTACCAATGGTGAAACTGTCGGTTTAAAAGATGAAGATAAGTTTATCGGGTTTCAAGGAGAAGAAAGCGAACCTTTTTCCATTCTATTAAAAAATAATGGGCTTCATATTGATATCCAAATCGATCCCAACCATCCGATCGGAAAAACGGATAATGCTGGTGTAAAAGATATTATGATTGAATCAGCAATTACAAGTATTATGGACTGTGAAGATTCTGTAACAGCTGTTGATGCTGAAGATAAGGTTGATGTATATCGTAACTGGAAAGGATTAATTCGCGGAGAGCTTTCCACATCATTTAAAAAAGGTGATCGAACAATCGAACGCACATTCAATGAGGACCGCATCTATAAAACTACTGATGGAAAAGAAGTGACATTATCTGGTCGAGTTCTTATGCTTGTGAGAAATGTTGGCCATTTAATGGTTAACAACGCTGTATTAAATGAAGATGGTACAGATGCGTATGAAGGAATTTTGGATGCTGTTTTTACTAGTTTAGTAGCTAAACATAATTTGCTAGGTAAAGGAAAATATATTAACTCGAAAAAAGGGTCTGTCTACATTGTAAAACCTAAAATGCATGGATCTGAAGAAGTTAAATTTACTAATGAGCTATTTGCAAGAGTAGAAGATATGCTTGATTTAGAAAGAAATACATTAAAAGTTGGGGTCATGGATGAGGAACGTCGTACAAGTCTAAACTTAAAAAACTGTATTCATGCGGTTAAAGAACGGGCAATTTTTATTAATACAGGTTTCTTAGACAGAACAGGTGATGAAATTCATACATCAATGGAACTTGGACCAATGCTTCGTAAAGTAGATATGAAAAATGCCACATGGCTTTCTTCTTATGAAAAAAATAATGTAAGCATTGGGTTACGTGCAGGATTTAAAAATGAAGCCCAAATCGGTAAAGGTATGTGGGCGATGCCGGACAAGATGGAAGATATGGTTCGTGAAAAGATCGGTCATCCAAAAGCTGGAGCAAATACCGCTTGGGTTCCATCTCCTACAGCAGCAACATTGCATGCACTTCACTATCATGAAGTTAATGTTAGTGACGTACAAGATGAATTGTTATCAAAAGGTACAGATATAGACTATCGTAACGATATTTTACAAATACCTGTTGAACAGAGTCCTGCTTGGACAGAAGAAGAAATCCAAGCTGAACTTGATAATAATGCACAGACAATGCTAGGTTACGTTGTTCGCTGGGTAGAACAGGGAGTTGGATGTTCGAAAGTACCAGATATTAATGATGTAGGGTTAATGGAAGACCGTGCAACACTTAGAATTTCCAGTCAAATGATCGCAAACTGGTTGCATCACGGTATTTGCAGTGAAGAACAAGTAATGGAAACATTAAAACGCATGGCACAAGTTGTTGATAAACAAAATGCTGGCGATGAACTATATCGCAATATGGCTCCAAACTTTGATGAATCTGTTGCATTTCAAGCTGCTTGCGACTTAGTATTTAAAGGAACAGAACAGCCGAATGGTTACACAGAACCAATTTTACAAAAGCGCCGTATAGAATTTAAGAAAAAAATCGGTGTAACAAACTAAATAGTAATAGGGGGTTTAAAAGGAGAAGAATAGTTAAGTCTTCTCCTTTTTTTAATGATTGTGAAAGAGCACAGACTATATTTTTTTAATTTAAGTGCTCTAGTTGCTTGAATTAGAGCATAAAGAATAAATTCTTGTGTTGACACTTTCGCAACTAAAAACAGAAGGATTCTAATAACTAATCGCTCGTAGTCGATCTCTGTTTTGAACAACTTTTTCAAGATCAGGGGGTACATTACCTCTCTCTCTCTCTATATATCCAGTTACTTATAGCAGATAGGCTACTTGTCTAAAACAGACTGCTACTTCTTTCTCGAAGTGGAACACCTAAAATCAAGTTGTAAACTTATTTCGCTATATAGACGGTAACTGCTGTTTTACAACTCTATCTCCAAGCAATTTCCCGAAAGTTACCTTTCCAAGCATTTTCAATAAAAATTCATTATTACCTAATCGAAAAAAATATTTTTAAATATTTTATAAAAACACTTGCAATTATATAAAAAACGACTATACTGTATTATAACAGATTCAATAAATAACACACTGTTATATAATTGGAGGTGTAGACGATGAGAGAGAAACATGACAAAGCTACTTGTCCTGAGTGTGGAGAAAACGTTTCTAATAAGAGTTATACGCTTGAGTGTGACTATTGTTTATCTAAGAAAGATGATTAATAAAAAACAATAAATTGTTATGTAATAATAAGCATTTTTATAAACTGTAATACAACAAATGGTTTTTTTGCTTGATTGAGATTGGAGCATAACGTAAACGATCAACTCTAAAGAAACAAAAGCAAAATTTATTTCCGATTAGTTGATCTAGATAGTAAAAAATCTTGTTCCAGTCTCTTCAAATATATAAGTTTTCTAATCTTAAGGAGGAAAAGTCAGATGTATAAAGAAAGAGCAGCAGCACTTCAAAAAGAATGGGATACGAATCCAAGATGGGAAGGTATTAAGCGACCATATCGTGCCGAAGATGTTATTCGTCTACGTGGTTCGATTGATATCGAATATACTCTAGCTAACAGAGGTTCTAAAAAACTTTGGGACTTAGTAAATAATGAAGAATATGTAAATTCACTAGGTGCTTTAACAGGAAACCAGGCTGTTCAACAAGTGAAAGCTGGTTTGAAAGCAATATACTTAAGTGGTTGGCAAGTTGCCGCAGATGCAAACCAAGCAGGTGAAATGTACCCTGACCAAAGCTTATATCCGGTTAACAGTGTTCCACAAGTTGTAAGACGTATTAACAATGCTCTACAACGTGCGGATCAAGTGGAATACTCTGAAGGAGAAGTAAAAAATGATTATTTCGCACCGATCGTTGCGGATGCGGAAGCAGGTTTTGGCGGTCATTTAAATGTATTCGAATTAATGAAATCTATGATTGAAGCTGGAGCATCAGGCGTTCACTTTGAAGACCAACTTGCATCTGAGAAAAAATGTGGGCACTTAGGTGGTAAAGTATTAATACCAACTCAAACTGCTATCAAAAACTTAATCTCTGCACGTTTTGCAGCAGATGTTATGGGTACTCCAACAATCATTATGGCACGAACAGATGCAAATGCGGCTGACTTAATTACAAGTGATGTTGATGAATATGATGCACCATTCTTAACTGGTGAGCGTACAGTAGAAGGTTTCTACCGTACAAAAGCTGGTTTAGATCAAGCGATTGCTCGCGGACTTGCTTATGCACCTTACGCGGATTTAATCTGGTGTGAAACTGCGGAGCCGGATTTAGATGAAGCTCGTCGTTTTGCTGAAGCAATTCATGAGAAATATCCAAATCAACTATTAGCTTACAACTGTTCTCCATCATTTAACTGGTCGATCCATATGTCAGAAGAAGAAATGGATAACTTCCAGAAAGAAATCGCAAAAATGGGTTACAAGTTCCAGTTCGTTACATTAGCTGGATTCCACACATTAAACTACAGCATGTTCGAACTTGCAGAACAGTACAAAGACAAAGGTATGGGTGCATACTCACGTCTAGTACAATCAAAAGAATTTGCTGCTGAGGAGAAAGGGTTCACAGCTACTCGTCACCAAAGAGAAGTTGGAACAGGTTACTTTGATGAAGTTGCACAAGTAATTGCTGGAGGAGAATCTTCAACAGTTGCTCTTGCTGGATCTACTGAAGCAGAACAATTTTAATCAATAATTTACAAAGAGGCTGGGACATAACTAGCCAAAAATAGTTAAATAAAAAGGTTCCAAGTAATAAAAAATTTGCTTGGAACCTTTTTTCTGGTTTATTCCATCTTCTGTCACTTTGTTACCATTCGTGAGGTGTTTTTTCTTAAGTTCTTTTTATGAATATAACTATTGTTATTTGTAAAAAAAGAAATATATTGTCCGTTTTTGACAGAAGTAACCTCATGTATACTCATTTCTACTTACTTGCTATCGACCTTGGTATCTAAGGAAAGCCTTGATATGATCCATCAAAGGTCGTTTGTTAGTTAATTAAATAATTGTCATTTGTAAGTATTTCTCACTATAAAGAGCTTAATTATAATCGGAACTCCCTAATTATGTAACAATAAAATAACACATTGAAATATAACTGTAACATTATTAAAACATGCTTGTCATTTTATAGTGCTATACTATTATTCGACTAAAAGATTAATAGATTACATAATATACATTAATAATTTTTATGACCCTACATATTTCGATTAGATATTACGTACATAGACAAAAAGAACGGTCATAAGGGAAGCGGGGAATAGTTTTGAAAAAAAAGGTAGTTGCAATTGGTGCAGTTGCAGTTGTTACTTTAAGTGGTGCATTTTTTAGTCAGGAAGCCCATGCTGAAACATTACAAAGTGTTCAGAATAAACAACAAGAAGTAAAATCACAACTTTCAAAAGCAGAAGCTAAAATTGCAGATATTTTATATGAAATTAAAGAGATTAACGAGGAAATTACTCGTCTCCAATCGGCGTTAGATGAAAACAATAAACAAATCGACAAAACTGAAACAGAGATTGCTACTTTACAAGAAGAGATCGATACTCTAAATGAGAAGATTGAACAAAGAAACGAAATCTTAAAAAGTAGAATTGCTTCATACCAGGAAAATGGTGGACAAATTGATTATATGGAAGTTGTCCTAGGTGCAGAAGGATTTAGTGACTTTATTAGCCGTATCTCTGCAGTTACTACTATAACTAATGCTGATATGGATTTGTTAGAAGAAAACGAAAGAGATAAAGAAGCAGTTCAAGAGAAATTAACTGACCAAGAAGAGCTTAAACAAGAATTAGAAGATCAGGAAGAAACAATAAAAGTTCAAAAAGAACAACAAGAAGCAAGTAAGAAAAAGTTAAAAGATAAAGAAGATAAGCTTAAAAAAGATAAAGCTAAGTTGGAATCTGAAAGCAGTGAACTAGTAGCATTAGAAGCAGATATCCGTGCTAGCATGACTGCACCAGCTACACAAGAAGTAGCATCTGCTACTGAAAATTCAGATGAGACCAGTAATGGCGTTACTCGCGATAATAGCACAAGTAACAATAGTACAAATAATAACAGTAACAGTAATGGAAGCTCATCTACTCCTAAAACAAATAACTCACCAAAGGTAGCGTATACTGGCGGTGGCGGATCAGCAATCGCTGCTGGTAAACAGTTTATCGGTAGATCAACTTATGTTTATGGTGCAAAGAATCCGGGTGCAGGACAATTTGACTGCTCAGGATTTGTACAATGGGCTTATGAGCAAGAAGGTGTAAGCTTACCGAGAACTGCTAGTCAAATGGCAAGTTCAGGTACAGGAGTTCCTTATAGCCAAGCTAAACCTGGAGATTTAGTTATCTTTAGAGGCGGAAGTCATGTTGGTATCTATCTTGGCGGTGGTAAATTCTTAGGATCGCAAAGTAGTACTGGGGTTGCAATTGCCGATATGAACAGTGGCTATTGGGCACAGCATTTTGATAATATCGTTAGAAGAGTTAAATAAATTAAAGAATATTAACGCATCGTTAGTAAAAAACTAGCGATGCGTTTTTTAATTTGCAGAAAGAAGATTAGACATAATTTAAACAAACAGCACTCATAGTGTTGTTTATCGCGTTTAACGAATAGTGGGTTTCCCCGTTCGGAAATCTTTGGACTACAGACGAACATGTCTTTTAATTCCTTGGTGAAGCAGGAAATATCTTAGGGACTAGGCTATTTGATAGTCTTGTTGAAAAGAATTAAATTTTTCGTGACGATCGATTCTATTAGATTCCGAGAGTTTACTCACGTTTGCCCCACCATAAAAACGGGACATGATAATTATCGATTTTTGTTACCCTATTTTGTAATAATTAAACATAATTTGTGATATAAATGTAATTTTTTTAAAACCTTTCTGTTATCTTGAACTGTTATAATTTGATTCGTGAAACAATTAAATAGAGAAGGTTACTAGATATAGATCAAGTTATACATAAGAGGGAGCGGAAAAGTCTTGAAGAAAGTAACTGTCTTACTGGGAGCACTCGTGATGTTCACTTATAGTTTCACTATTGTGCCATTAACATCATTTGCAGAAAAAGATTTATCTGAAATTAAGAAAGAGAGAAAAGAAGTTAAAGAAGATTTGACGGAAGCTGAAGAAGAAGTCGCGGAAGTTTTAGTAGAAATAGAAACAAAAAATAAAGAGATTAAAGAACTGAATCAGACGTTAGAAGATAATACAAAAGCAATCCAAGAAGTAAAAGAAGAGATGGATTCTAAAAAAGAACAAATAAAAATTCTAGAAGACAAAATTGAAGAAAGATTTGATATTCTTAAAGAACGAGCCAAATCATATCAGAAAAATGGCGGTAATATTACATATTTAGAAGTGCTTTTTGGTGCAGAAGATTTTACTGACTTCATCAGCCGACTGAATGCAGTGACAACAATTACAGATTCTGACGCTGACTTAATTAAAGAACAAGAAAAAGATAAGAGAGAAGTAGAGATGAAACTAAAAGAATTAGAAAATCTAGAAGAAGAGTTATTGGAAATTGAAAAATTAGTTACGGAACAGAAAGAACAAGCAATCCAGATGAAGGAAGAACTAGAAGGAAAAAAGGATGAATTAAATGAATTAGTTCAAAAACTAGAATTTAAAGATGAGGAATTATCAGCTCTGGAAAATAAAATTCACGTTCAAGACGCAATTCCTATTTCCGATGGTATTTCTCCCGAGGCAATGGGTGCAGGAACTTTAGGTTGGCCTACACAAGGCGGATACATTTCTAGTCATATGGGTCAGCGTTGGGGGAAAATGCATAAAGGAATTGATATCGCACGAACTGACCGTAGTACTAGCCCGCCAATATTTGCGGCTGAAAGTGGGACGGTTGAAACAGCTGGTACAATGAATGGTTATGGCAATACAGTAATTATTAATCACGGAAATGGGCTAAAAACATTATATGGTCATATGGCATCGATTAATGTAAAATCTGGTCAGAAAGTTTCCAAAGGAGATCAGCTGGGAATTATGGGAGCTACAGGAAATTCTACTGGAATCCATCTTCATTTTGAAGTCCATGTAAATGGTTCTATCCAAAATCCTGTGGGATATTTAAATTAGAAAAATTAAGGGATTTGTTCTTATTTTAATAGAACAAATCCTTTTTTGTTCGAAAACAAGCTACACTTCTATGAACCGACCATTTTGTTCACTTCCAAAAACCCGCCTTATACACTAGAATATGTACATAATGAGACAAGCGTATTGTCACGCAACACTTTCTAGTCTATACTTAGTAGATAGTAATCAATAATTTAATAGATTATGTGTTGGTTTTTTTGCAAATAAGCAAAAAATTAAAAAGGAATCAGGTGAAAATCCTGAACGGACCGGCCACTGTAAATGGGGAGATGTCTTTAACGATACCACTGGTACTAGACTGGGAAGGTAAAAGATATACAATGATCCATAAGTCAGGAGACTTGCCAAGACAAAAATGCACGATACACCTTCCAGGATAGAGGTATGCATACGACTAGAAAATTTTTGTGTTTAATAGTACATAGAATATATATTTTCTATCAGACTCTTACCTTTTTTGGGGGTAAGAGTCTTTTTTATTGGCAGATAAGAAAGTATAAAACTTTCTTGACTCGCTCACTGGCTAAAAGCGCGACGTCCTGGGACTGTAGCTACGCTTTCGTCCCACCGTAAAGATTTGTCTCAGGCGCCAGTACTAGCACGTCCTGTGCGTCGTAAGTGCAACTTTAGTTCTCGCCAAGGCTTGGCGAGAAGCCAAGTATTCTAAGAGGTGTGCAACAATTACAACAAATACGAAGGGAGGGTTGGTGAAAAAATCGAGGATTAAAAGAAAGTAGTAAAAAGAGTAGGGAAGACAAAAACTTACCTACACATTACATAAAAATGATGTGAGTTTTTAAAAAATTAAGGAGGGAAAAGGATTGAAAAGAAATCAACGAGTTGTGAGTGTTTTATTTGCATTTTTATTAATATTTTCCTCTATCTTATCACCGATCTCTACATATGCAGAAAATACACAAGAAAAAGAAAGTGAAAACGTCACTTCAGATGAAGAGTTGGAAGATAAGAGGGAAAAGGAAGTCATCCAAGAAAAATCAACGGATGATTCAGAGGTCGAAAAGGAAAATGACCATAAGCAAGATGAAAAAGAAAAAGCTAGTGACCAAGATCATACTCTTTCCGTAGAAACAGAGGATGAAGAACAAAGTGATCCGGATGAGGCAACAGAAGAAAAGGAAGAAATCCAAACAAAAGAAAGAGCTCCACCTGTTACAGTAAATGTTCGGGTAGAAACGCATGAAAAAACACTAGTACCATCTACGGAAGTAACTGTCGATAATTTCGATTTAAGCGAATATGGCGGTCCTGCGTCTACAGACAGTCCTAGAGCAATTCACGCTATTATTCGTGCATTAGAAAACGTGGAACACTTAGATTTAACTAATTATAACGATTTTGCATTAGAATTTGATGGTAATTATATTGCTGGTATTGATGGATTATTTGAATTTGATGCAGGTGGGAATAGTGGTTGGATGTATTTCATTGATAATGGATATGTCGAAAAAGGAGTTTTACAACGAGAGATCAATGATGGAGAGTCTATCGTTTTATTCTATACACCTAATTATACAGATAATACTTTTTCTTGGTTTGATCGCGAATCATATTCAACACAAGTAGGAGAATCGCTTGAAATTGAATTAACCGGCGTTAATTTCGATGTGGTGAATCCTGTAGAAGGTGCATCGATTCTAATCGATGAAAAAGAATATATAGTCGATGGAGAAAAAGTTTTAACAGATGAAAATGGGAAAATAACTGTACAGTTTGATGAACCGGGAACTTATCATTTATCTGCACAGCGAATAAATGCTAACGATGAACGCAACATCGTACGACCATACGCAATTGTGGAAGTAACAGAAAACGATACTGATGAGAAGAATAAAGGTAATGAAGAAATAGACACAGAACCTCCTG
>NZ_JBPPZG010000078.1:0-16397 GCF_051918545.1 Pseudogracilibacillus amylolyticus (SeqCode)
CCACCGATGAAAGAATCACCAAATATTCGTTTGTTTAAAGAGGCTGCCAAGAAATTAGGTTACCATCCGTTTCAAGTTCCTTCAGCTAATATGTCGCAAAATTACGAAAATCCGGATGGAGAAAAAATCAATCAATGTATGTATTGTGCATTTTGTTCACAATATGGATGTGATTTTGGAGCAAAAGCAGATCCAATAGTAACAGTCATACCGACAGCTCAAAAGACAGGGAATTTTGAGTTGAGAACAAATAGTTATGCCCGTCGAGTTATGCATAAAGGTGGAAAAGCTACCGGCGTATTGTATGTTGATACGGTGACAGGGAAGGAATATGAACAACCAGCTGATGTTGTCGTACTTGGCGCATTTACCTTCTCAAATAACCGGTTGTTATTGTTATCTGATATCGGCAAACCTTATGATCCAAAGACGAGAACAGGAGTAGTTGGAAGAAATTTTAATGGTCAATTTAATAGTGCTGCTCTAGGAGCAAGGGGTTATTTCGATGATAAAAAATTCAATCTCTATATGGGTGCTGGTGCATTAGGGGCAGTTTTTACTGATTTAACTGGCGATAATCTTGATCACACTGAGTTAGACTTTTTGCATGGCGGAGCAGTAGAAATAAGACAATATGGAGATGGGGCAATTGCGAGTAATAAAGTGCCAGATGGGACTCCTACTTGGGGACCTGATTTTAAAAAGAATTCTATTTATTATGCGCACAGAAATCTTAATGTTTGGTTTACACCAGCAATTATGCCGTGGTGGGATAATTATACGGATTTAGATCCAACCTATACCGATGGATTTAATGATCCCCTCTTGCGTGTTACTTACAGCTTAAAGGATCAAGATCGCAATATTGCACGATTTGGAATCAAAAAATGTAAAGAAGTTCTCGAAGAAATGGGAGCAGACATTATAGATGAAGATGAAGTACCGGAAGAATTTAACCACATATATTTTGGTGGACATTATGCCGGCGGTGTAATCATGGGGGATGATCCTGCAACCTCTGCAGTAAATAATTATTTACAAATGTGGGATATGGACAATCTGTTCGTAGTTGGAGCATCTGCTTTTCCACATTTTAGTAACCATCATCCAACGTTAACAATTGGAGCGTTAGCTTATCGAGCGGCAGAAGGGATCGAAAAATATTTGAAAAATGGCGGAGGTTCTTTAGCTAAAAATCATTCTGAGCAAGAGAACAGACGAATTGTTTAAGAAAAGGAGAGTGAAGCAATGGGAATAGCTAATATAGGGATTCCAAGTTTAATTCTTATCATCATATTAGCGTTAATTATTTTCGGACCAAAAAAATTACCAGAAATCGGAAAAGCAGCTGGGCAAACATTGCGTGAATTTAAAAATTCCGCTAATGATCTAATAAGTGATGGAGAACCAACAGATAAAAATGAGGATGAATAAAAATCAATAAAAAAACATCAAATAGCATTTTAGCTGTTTGGTGTTTTTTGTAAATAGCTGGAAGTATTTTATTAATAATATTCATATTTAGGTTTAGTTAACGCTGGATGAAATTCCCAAAAAGGAAAGTTTCGATTAAAGCATATGAATTACAAGCATAAACGAGTAATTTTAAGGAAAGGTTAGAAAAAAGACTCGATATCGTGTTAATTACTATTATCTACGTTTATTTCACGTCTTATCACATTTGTCATAAAAATAAAAAAACGTTAAGTTTATTAAAGCGACTATAATTAAGAGAATAAAAATGTAAGATTATAATAATGATTTTTTCGTTCCAATATATAGATATGTTACGAAAATGGCATTTTTATCGTTCTCTACAATTAGTCAAATCTAGTTAGAGGTGAAGATGTGTGCCAGTTATTGAAGTTAAGAACTTAACGAAAGTATTTGGGAGGAATACAAAAGAAGCGTTATCACAGTTAGAACAAGGACATTCGAAAGAGAAAATATTAAATGAAACAGGTTGTACGGTTGCAGTAAATAAAGCTACATTTTCCGTAAAACAAGGTGAGTTCTTCGTTATTATGGGCTTATCAGGAAGTGGTAAGTCTACCCTCATCAGACTTATTAATCGATTGATTGAACCTACTGAAGGAAATATTTTCATTGATGGCAAAGATATATCCAATCTTGATAAACAAGCTTTACGACAAGTTCGACGCGAAAAATTAAGTATGGTATTTCAACGCTTTGCATTGTTTCCGCATCGTACCATTTTAGAAAATGCGGAGTTTGGTTTGGAAATTCAAAAAATGGATAAAACCGAGCGACGTAAAAAAGCTACAGAAGCATTACAACTAGTAGGACTAGGAGATTATCTCGATCAATATCCAGACCAACTATCTGGAGGTATGCAACAACGGGTTGGATTAGCACGTGCCTTAACAAATGATCCAGAAGTATTGTTAATGGACGAGGCTTTTTCAGCGTTAGACCCATTAATCAGAAAAGATATGCAGGATGAATTGATTGAATTACAAGCAAAAATGCAAAAAACAATAATTTTTATTACACATGACTTAGATGAAGCACTTCGTCTTGGCGATCGAATTGCATTGATGCGTGATGGTTCCATTGTTCAAATTGGAACTCCAGAAGAAATTCTCGTTAATCCAGCAAATGATTATGTTGAAAAATTTGTTGAAGATGTGGATCGTTCCAAAGTTCTAACTGCAAAACATGTAATGAAACGACCAGAAACAGTCAATATTGAAAGACATGGTCCACGGGTTGCTTTAGAGCGAATGAGGGCTGAAGGAATTTCTAGTATTCTAGTAATCGATAATAATCGACATCTAAAGGGATATGTAACAGCTGATGATGCTTTAGAAGCAAGGAAGAAGCAAATTAGTGATTTAAATGAGATTTTAAAAACAGATATTCAATCGGTGGATAAACATAAACCGATGAACGATATCTTTAATATGATCTATGATTCGCCCATCCCAATTGCAGTGGTGGAGGATAAACGATTAGTCGGAGTCCTCGTTCGAGGGGCAATTATAGCTGGTCTTGCGAGTGAAGGGGGAGTGAATGGAAATGATTAATACTGTGATTTCTTCCATTATCCCTGAAATCCCAATTGCGGATGGAACAGAATGGCTTACGAAAAAAATTACGAATACTTTTTCATTTTTATTTGATCCTATCAAAACTCATTTTGGTAACTTTATGGAATGGACAGCTGGACTGATAAATTCTGTCCCACCAGTTGTAATAATTATTATTGTTGCGATTATCGCATTTTTCTTGTCAGGAAAACGATTAGGTTTAACAGCTTTTTCCATTGTTGGTTTATGGCTCATTCTAAACCAAGGATATTGGACACATTTAATAGATACGTTTTCATTAGTGTTAATATCTAGTTTGTTGTCCGTTATCATAGGCGTACCTGTTGGGATTTTAATGTCGAAAAGTCAGGTTGCAGAAGCGATTATAAAACCAATACTAGACTTTATGCAGACAATGCCTGCTTTTGTTTATTTAATCCCTGCC
This sequence comes from Pseudogracilibacillus amylolyticus (SeqCode), assembly GCF_051918545.1. Classification (NCBI taxonomy): domain Bacteria; kingdom Bacillati; phylum Bacillota; class Bacilli; order Caryophanales; family Bacillaceae; genus Pseudogracilibacillus; species Pseudogracilibacillus amylolyticus (SeqCode). The sequence continues at coordinate 3,496 of NZ_JBPPZG010000078.1, forward strand.
GTTGCATTTTTCGGAATCGGAATGGTTCCTGGTGTATTTGCATCCTTGATTTTTGCAACTCCACCAACGGTAAGATTTACAAATCTAGGAATTAGGCAAGTGTCTGCGGAACTTGTAGAAGCATCGGAAGCTTTTGGTAGTACAGGTGCTCAAAAATTGTTCAAAGTTGAATTACCGATGGCGAAAGCGACTATTATGGCCGGTATTAACCAAACAGTAATGCTTGCACTTTCCATGGTTGTTATTGCTTCGATGATCGGAGCTCCTGGGCTAGGAAGAGAAGTTCTATCTGCTCTGCAACGTGCTCAAGTTGGAACAGGATTTGTCGCCGGAATTGGAATTGTAATATTAGCAATAATTATTGATAGATTTACACAAAGCATGAATAAGAAGAAGTAAAATTAGTTGGCACCTTTTCTTAATTAGAAAAGTTCCATATAAATTATAATTAAAGGGGAGTATTTATTTTATGTTTACAAGCCTTAAACGCTTAGGAATTATTTCAGGACTTTCAGCAACACTCTTATTAGCTGCATGCGGAGGTGGCGGTTCCGGCGATGAAGGAACAGATAATGAAGGCACTGATGGTACAGCTGACGGAGATGTGAAATATGGAGAAGAGATGAATTATCAAATTACAGGAATCGAACCTGGAGCAGGTGTTTTTAAAGCATCAGAAGACGCTGTAGAAGAATATGGCTTAGAAGGCTGGGAAGTTCAAGCTTCATCAAGTGGTGCAATGGCGACTGCTTTAGGAGAAGCTTATGATAAAGAAGAGCCGATCATTGTTACAGGTTGGTCACCACACTGGAAATTTGCTAAATATGATTTAAAATATTTAGACGATCCTAAAGGTGTGTTTGGTGACGCAGAGACGATTAATACGATGGTGCGCGAAGGACTAGAAGATGATATGCCTGAAGCTTACCAAGTGCTTGATAATTTTTACTGGTCTCCAGATGATCTTGAGAAAGTAATGTTAAAGATTTCTGATGGTGCTGATCCACGTGATGCTGCTCAGGAGTGGATTGAAGAAAATGAAGATACGGTTGCCGAATGGACAGAAGGTGTAGATAAAGTTGACGGAGATGAAATTGAATTAGTTTATGTTGAGTGGGATACTGAAATCGGTTCTACTAATATGATTGGATTAGTATTAGAAGATCTAGGATATAATGTAACAGTTACTCCACTTGATAATGCAGTAATGTGGGAAGCAGTAGCAACTGGTGAAGCAGACGCAATGGTTGCTGCATGGTTACCTGGAACACATGGTGATTTATTTGAACAATATCAAGATGAGTTAATTGATCTTGGTCCAAACTTAGAAGGAGCTAAGATAGGCTTAGTTGTACCTGAGTACATGGACATTGATTCAATTGAAGATTTAGATACAAAATAACATGATTAAACAGGGGCTATTAAATAGCCCCTTCTTTATTAAAACTTCAATATAAGGAGCGGTTTTTTAACGATATGAATTTCTCATTAAAAAAGGCATTACTTGCAATTGGAGTTACTGGAGCAATGTTTCTAGCAGCATGTTCGGGTAATGATGCAAACGATGAACAGAATGATGGAGCAACTAATGATACGCAGGCAGAAAACATTGGTGAACTGGTAGATTATACGATCATCGGTATTGAACCAGGTGCAGGAATCTCTGTTACAACGGAAAAAGCACTAGAAGAATATGAAAATTTAGCAGGCTGGTCAGTAGAGTTATCATCGACTGCGGCAATGATGGCAGAATTAGATAAAGCCATAGAGAATGAAGAACCGATTATTATTACCGGTTGGAACCCACATTGGATGTTTGCGAAATATCCAGACATGAAATATTTAGAAGATCCACAAAATATTTATGGTGGGGAAGAAGGAATTAATACTTTAGCAAGAATTGGACTCGAAGAAGATATGCCTGAAGCGTATAAATTAATTGATCAGTTCGAGTGGAATGTAGAAGATATGGAAGACATTATGTACGAGGCTGAAGAAACAGGAGAAGAAGTAGAAGACGTTGCAAAACGTTGGGTAGAAGAAAATGAAGATAAAGTCGCTGCCTGGACAGAAGGTGTTGAAGATGTAGATGGTGAAGAATTTGAACTTGTGTCAACTCCTTGGGATTCCGAACGTGCTTCTTCCGGAGTTTTGAAAGAAGTAATGGAACAAAAAGGCTTTAATGTAACCGTTACGCCAGTCGATGTAGCTATTGTATTTGAGTCTGTAGCAAACAGTGATGCAGATGCGACAGTTGCAGCTTGGCTACCACTAACACATAAAGAATTTTATGAAAAACATCAAGATGATATGGTTGACTTAGGACCAAATCTAATGGGAACAAGAATAGGGTTAACAGTTCCTGCATATATGGATATTGATTCCATTGAAGATTTAGAGCCGAAAAATTAAATAATAAAAACTAGTGTTTATAAAATATGGAGAAACCAGAAAATGGTTTCTCTTTTTTGTTAAATAGTAATAGTTATTAAAATTATGTATAATGAAAGCGATTCCTGTTTTTTTATACATTCATAACTTAAGAGACTCGGGAGAGGGAATGCAGTGATAAATTTATTGATTATCATGTTAGAGAGAGTCGGTATGATTGTTGCGGTTGCATTTATCCTTACTCGGCTGCAATTTTTTAAAAACTTAATAAATCATGATAAATTAGAAAAAAATCAAGTGATAACAGCTGTTTTATTTTTTGGACTATTTGGTATTATGGGAACGTACTTAGGCTTTGCATTAAATGTTTCTACATCTCAATTTAATAGTGTTTTACCTGGATTAGTTGAAGATGAAGCTATCGCTAATTCACGTGTAATCGGGGTAGTTATTGCGGGATTATTAGGTGGATATCGTGTAGGAATTGGGGTCGGCTTAATTGCAGGTCTACATCGAATGACCCTAGGTGGATTTACGGCATTTTCTTGTGGGTTTTCCACGATTTTAGCTGGTTTTATCGCTAGTGCATTTTATCGAAAAGGTAAAAACGTTAAACCATTATTTGCACTGGTAGTTGGGGCAGGAGCTGAAGCAATGCAAATGGGACTTATTTTACTTTTATCAAAACCATTCGCAAAAGCTTGGGCCTTAGTAGAGGTAATTGGAATTCCAATGATATTAGCTAATGGTATTGGTACAGCACTATTTATGTTGATTATCCATAATGTAGTCGGAGAAAGGGAAAAAGCATCGGCACTTCAAGCACAGAAAACGCTACGTATTGCAGACCAGACGCTCGGTTACCTGCAAAAGGGAATGAATAATTCAACAGCATTTGCGGTCTGTAATATTTTATATAAAGAATTGCATCCATCAGCTGTTGCGATGACGAATCAATCAAAAATACTAGCCCATGTGGGGATCGCGAGTGACCACCATCAAGTAAATTCACCGATAAGAACGATGGAAACAAAAACAGTATTAGCAACAGGTGAATTGGTAGTTATAAAAGATGGAAGTGTTCATTGTGATTTTCCCGAATGCCCATTAACTGCTGTTATTATTGCACCACTTAAGCATCGAGACGAAACGATTGGAACATTGAAAATTTATTATTCTTCTGCAAAGGCGATAAAAGATGTAAATATTGAATTGATTAATGGTCTTTCTGCTTTACTTAGTAATCAACTCGCAATTGCTGAGGCAGATCGTGCTCATCAATTGGCAAAAGAAGCAGAAATAAAAGCTTTACAAGCGCAAATTAATCCACATTTTTTATTTAATTCGATCAATATTATTATGTCTTTAATCCGGTCTAAGCCTGATCAGGCAAGAAAATTATTAAGGTCTCTATCTTATTTTTTAAGGCAAAACGTAACAGAATCCACCACTACGAAAATTTCACTTAAACAAGAGATTGCTCATGTAAAAGCATATTTAGAGATTATTGAAGCGAGGTTTATCGATAAGTTAATGGTGAAATATCAAATTAATGAGTCTTTATTAGATGAACAAATACCACCTTTTACGTTGCAACCTATCGTAGAAAACGCCATTAATCATGGACTAAATGATATGGAAGAAAACTGTATTTTACATTTAATTGTAGAAGATGCGGGGCAAGAAATTGTAATTATTGTAGAAGATAATGGAAAAGGAATTCCAGAAGCACAACTTAAATTACTTGGATTAAAACAAATACACTCAGATACTGGTACAGGAATAGGTTTATATAATGTCAATAGAAGATTAAAAATAATGTTCGGAGATCAAGCCGGCTTATCTATTAAAAGTGAAATGAATAAGGGAACGATAGTGACTTTTCGTATACCTAAATCGAGGGTGAAATAGAAAATGGATACAATTAATGTTTTAATAGTTGATGATGAAAGGTTTGCTCGTGAAGAATTAAGATTTTTATTAGAGGACATACATAGAGTAAAGATCGTTGGTGAAGCGGAAAGTGGAGAAAAAGCAGTTATACAAGCAATCCAATTACAACCGGATGTTGTATTTTTGGATATTGAAATGCCAAAAATGAATGGAATGGAAGTGGCCAAGGCATTAAAGGAATTAAAAAAGATTCCTCTAATTGTATTTGCTACCGCTTTTCCACAATTTGCTGCAGAGGCATTTCGTATCAATGCCGTGGATTATTTATTGAAACCATATGATAAGGAAGAAATAAACCAAGCAGTAGAACGGATTCAAAAAGAGTTATTCCAAGTAACAAATGTAGATGCTAATCCTGGACTGGGGAAACTTGCTGTTGAAAAAGATGGTGAGATAGATTATATTAGCATTGAAAAAATTTTGTATATGTATCCGGAAGGGAAGCAATCAAAAATCATTACAAAGGAAAATAAGTATGTCATTAAATCTTCATTAAAAGAACTTGAACAAAGATTAATGCCATATTCATTTTTTAGAATCCATAGAAGCTATCTAGTGAACTTATATTATGTAATTCGTTTAACTCCATGGTTTAATGGTGCATACCATATAGAGCTAGAAGGAGTAAAGGAGCAGTTACCGGTTAGCAGAAACTATGTAAAAGCATTGAGGGAGCGGCTTGAGATGTGAATTTTTCATTCTTTCATTCCCGCAAACTCACACGTAATTCTTTTATTACAACATGTTACGAATACTAGATACTCCTTATTCACAATTTCCTGTATACTTCTTCATATACGCTTTCATGTTGAAGTACGAAGAATGAAAGCGGCATCAAAATAGAGAGGAGTATGTAGATGATAACATTTTTCATATCAATTGTACTTTTAGTCGTAGCATATTTTACGTATGGTAAGTTTGTTGAAAAAGTATTTGGAACTGTCGAAGAAAGAAAAACGCCAGCGTATGCAAATAGCGACGGCGTTGATTATGTACCGATGAATAAACATAAAAACGCATTAATTCAATTATTAAACATTGCTGGAACGGGTCCAATTTTCGGGCCGATTATGGGAGCTCTATTTGGACCAGTCGCTTTTCTATGGATTGTTTTTGGAGCCATTTTTGCCGGAGCTGTCCATGATTATTTAACGGGGATGATTTCGATCCGAAATAAAGGGGCACATATCCCCGAATTGGCTGGTAAATTCTTAGGACAGTTTTCAAAACATATTGTAAATTTCTTTGCATTATTATTACTTCTTTTAGTTGGAACAGTTTTTGTGACAACACCGGCATCATTATTATCAATCGTACTAAATGGTAAAGTCGCATTAAGTATTCTTATTGTAATTATTTTCTTCTATTATTTCTTATCGACAGTGTTACCAATCGATAAGATTATTGGTAGACTGTATCCTTATTTTGGGGCGATATTGTTAATTGGTACTTTAGGTGTAGGGGGAGCATTAGTTTTATCAGATTATACCATTCCTGAATTGACGTTAACAAATATGCATCCTGATAAATTACCGATAATCCCAATCTTATTCTTTACAATTACTTGTGGAGCTTTATCTGGTTTCCATGCAACTCAATCACCAATCATTTCCAGAACAGTACAAAAAGAGTCTCAAGGACGTTATGTATTTTATGGAATGATGATTGCTGAAGCAATTATTGCGATGATTTGGGCAGCAGCTGCGATGAGTATGTTAGATGGACAAACTTTAAGTGAATTTATTACTACAGGGACACCTTCAGCCGTTGTAAATGAAGTATCCATTACATTGCTAGGGGCGATCGGTGGAACGATTGCTATTTTAGGAGCAATTGTACTACCAATAACATCTGGGGATACAGCATTCCGTGCTGCACGCTCCATTATCGCTGATTATCTGAAAATTAATCAGCAAAAATTAGCAAGACGTTTAATGATCGCAATTCCGCTATTTGCAATCTCTGCATTATTAACACAAATCGATTTTAATATTCTTTGGAGATATTTTTCTTGGGCGAACCAAGCAACTGCCGCGATTGCTCTATGGATAGGCACAATGTATTTATTCATAAAAGGAAAAAATTACTTTATTGCAGCCATCCCAGCAATTTTTATATCGTATATGGTATTTATATATATATTAAATGCGAAAATCGGCTTTAACTTGGATTTGACTGTATCGTTTATCGTCGGCGCTGTACTAACTGTTATTTTAACCGTTATGTTCTTCATAAAAGCGAAAAATAATAGGAAAAATGCGGTTGAAACGGATGTAGAAGTGGACACTGCAGCGTAAAAGCGTAAAGAAAAAGTGGAAGTTCGTTAGTCATTTTACGACATTACGGAATTCCACTTTTTTAATTGATTGTTATTTTATTTTTCAAAAGCGGTTCGATCAATTTCATTTTCTTCCGTACCAGCAACAGTAACGGCTCCAGCGGCGTCTCCTACGATATTTATGGTCGTACGGAACATATCTAAAATCCGATCAATTCCCGCAATTAAAGCAATACCTTCAAGCGGTAATCCAACTGCACCTAAAACCATAGCGAGCATAATCATACCCGCTCCCGGGACTCCCGCTGTTCCAATGGATGCAAGGATTGTCGTAATTACAACAGTAATAAGTTGCATAAATGTTAAATCAAGGCCATAAAATTGGGCTATAAAAATTACTGCTACTCCTTGATAAATTGCTGTTCCATCCATGTTAATCGTTGCACCTAGAGGGAGAACAAAACTGCTGATTTTATTTGATACACCTAAGTTTTCTTGTGTGTTTTTAATCGTTACTGGCAGAGTCCCCGCACTGCTAGCTGTACTAAATGCAACTACTGCAGCTGGTGCAATCCCTTTAAAAAATGTAAGCGGGTTCATGTTAGCAAATGTTTTTACTGATAATGAGTACACTACGATTGCATGGACTAGACAGGCTATTCCAACTGCAAGAATAATTTTTAACAGTGGAAGTAAAACAGAAGCGCCATATTGCCCAATAATAGGTGCTACAAGTCCTAAAACACCAATTGGGGCAAATCGCATGACAATTCCTGTGATCCAGAACATCACTTCAGCAAAACTGTCAAAAAAATTGAAGACGGGTTCGGCTTTTTTACCAATAACCGTAATCGCTAATCCAAGGAATATTGCAAAGAAAATAATCTGCAAAATATTCCCTTCTGTTAAAGCTGCAAATGGGTTTTCTGGTACGATATTCAAAAATGTTTGAATAACTCCTTCTGACTCATTTACTTCAACTTCAGTACTTGGGATATCAATTGAGAGACCTTTACCAGGATTAATGATAAATGCGAAACCAAGTCCAATGATGATAGCAATCGCTGTTGTAATTAAATAATAGCTAATAGTTTTTGTTCCTACACGTCCCAATGATTTTGGATCACCGATACTTGCAACTCCAATTACTAGTGTTGATAAAACGAGTGGTGCAATAATTAATTTAATGAGACGTAAAAATAAATCCCCTAAAGGTTTTAATATTTCAATTGATTCACCAAAAATTAACCCCAAAATGATAGCGATTACAAAAGCGATTAAAATTTGCGTCAGTAAATTTCCTTTTAATAATTTCACTTCTTCTCGCACTCCTTTCTACTAAATATATATGTGTATATGTCATTGTATATGTTTGACTTTAGCTTTTCAAATCCATTACATATTTTCTTTGTTTTAGTTGAAGATAAGCTAAAAGGAGTTTTTTTATGAAACGAAAATATGGATTAAGTTTCGCTATCGTCTTGATGCTATTTTTTATAATGCCAAATACTGTGCATGGGTATGGATGGGGATATAAGAAAAATTATGATAATAAATTGCCCGAGGTAGGTAAATTTGGGGAAGTTTTAAAAGAACATGATGCGATATATGCTGATTTAACTACTGATGATAAGGAAATTTATTTTACATTTGATAATGGATATGAGCAAGGGTATACCGAAGAAGTCCTTGAAGTGTTAAAGAAACATCAAGTACCTGCAACGTTTTTTGTTACAGGACATTATGTGAAAACGGAACCGGATTTAGTAAAACGAATGGTAGATGAAGGACATATTATTGGAAACCATTCATACAGCCATCCAGATTTTACGACGATGGCTAAAGAGGAAATGAAAAAGGAATTGGACAAGCTAGAAAAAGCTGTTGCCGACGTCTCCGAGCAAAAACAAACAGTGTATTTAAGACCACCAAGAGGTACATTTAATGAAAATACATTAAAATGGGCGACTGAATTTGGTTATGTTCATGTTTTTTGGTCACTGGCTTTTAAAGATTGGGAAACAAATAATCAAAAAGGGTGGAAATATTCCTATGATCAAATAATGACCCAAATACATCCTGGAGCAATTTTATTACTCCATACTGTATCAGAAGATAATGCCAAAGCATTAGACAAAGTAATTACTCAACTAAAGAAAGATGGATATACATTTAAAAGTTTGGATGATTTAATGAAAAAACAATTAGTACCAGAAGGCATCTCTTTGTAAAGAGATGTTTTTTGTTGGCAGATAGGAAACTTTCTATTCACTGGCTAAAAGTGCGACGTCCTTGGACGAATGACTCAACAAGTTGTGAATTGACTCGCCACACAGCTTGGATAGAAAGTCATTTTTCGCACGGTGTTGTTGAAAATGCACAAACAATTTTAGGTGAAGAACATACTGGACTAATGAATTTTTTCGAAAGACGGATTTGGATCAAAGGGATATAACAGTAGAAAAAGAATTTCCTAATTTTTTGACTAGAGTTGACTTTTAAAATCGGAAATTAGTTTAATATTCAGATTTCAAGCAGTTTTTTTGAAGTAGTGATTTCATTCATATATCTACTTTGCTATACTAATAAGAAAGATTAATTAGGAGATGGTAACATGAATCACGATGATTTAATTGCTCCAGATGACTACAATATCGTAATGGAAATTGAAAAACACGCGAAAAAAGATGGGAAAATTGCATTAAAATACATCGATGAAACAGACTTGAAAAAAGAAATTACATATGATCAATTAATTAAGAACGTAAATAAGACGGGAAATGCATTTTTGGAAAAAGGTTTACAAAAAGGCGATAAACTGCTAGTAATGGTTCCAAAAATCGTAGAAGCATATGAAGTTTATTTAGCGGCGTTAAAAACAGGGATCATTATTATTCCAAGTTCAGAAATGTTAACAACGGAAGATTTACAGTATCGTGTGACTCACGGAGAAGTTGATGGTGTTGTTAGCTACTATCCATTTACACCTGTTTATGAAGGGATAAAGGAATATAATGATTTAAAGAAATTTTCAATAGGAGAGCCGGTTGATGACTGGTTTTTCTTAGACGAATTAAAAGAAAATTCCTCAGATCATTTAGCATTAGAGAATCCAAGTAAAGATGATATCGCTTTGCTTCCATATACTTCAGGTACAACTGGAAATCCAAAAGGAGTTGTTCATACACACGGATGGGGATATGCACACCTTCGGACAGTTGCAGCAAATTGGTTAGGAATTTCAGAAGATGATAATGTATGGGCCACTGCAGCACCAGGTTGGCAAAAATGGGTATGGAGTCCGTTGTTAGCGGTTCTCGGTTCGGGTGCAACAGGGCTCATTTACAATGGTAGATTTAATCCAGAAAAATACTTAACTTTGTTACAAGATGAACAAATTAATGTTTTATGTTGTACGCCAACTGAATACCGGATGATGGCAAAATTTGAAAAGTTAACGTCATTTGATTTAAGCAATTTACATAGTGCAGTTTCGGCAGGGGAACCATTAAACCGGGAAGTGATTGAGGTTTTTCATAAGTATTTTGATATTGTCGTACGAGATGGTTATGGCCAAACCGAAAACACGCTGTTACTAGGAATAATGAAAGGAATGGAAGTAAAACCTGGATCTATGGGAAAACCGACTCCTGGTAATGAAGTCGAAATTGTAAATGATCTAGGTGAGCCGGTAAAAGCAGGAGAAATTGGTGATATTGCGCTTAAACGGAATAGTCCTGCATTATTTAAAAAATATTATAAAGATGACGAACGGACAAAATTGACAGTTCGCGGTGAGTTTTACATAACGGGAGACCGAGCCAAAAAAGACGAAGATGGCTATTTTTGGTTCGAGGGACGAGATGACGATATTATTGTTAGTTCAGGATATACAATTGGACCATTTGAAGTAGAAGATGTTTTAATAAAACATCCGGCTGTTCAGGAGTGCGCGGTAGTCGGAAGTCCAGATGAAATACGTGGTCAAATTGTGAAAGCATTTATCGTGTTACGTAAAGAAACGGAAGATAAGGACGCTCTTGTTAAGGAACTGCAAAACTACTCAAAAGCACATACAGCACCGTACAAATACCCAAGGGAAATAGAATTTATCGACAAACTTCCAAAAACATCATCAGGGAAAATTCGCCGTGTTGAACTGCGTGAATTGGAAATACAACAAAAAAGTAAATGATTTTGAGTAACCCTTGTGCGTTAATTGGCACAAGGGTTTTTAGGTGTTTCTATTAAAGATTTTATCACTTGAAGAAAAGGATTTGTGGCATAGCATCCAAAAACTGCGACATCATTTTGTTACTGATAGATAGTTGAAAGTTTACTTTATCGCGGCTACTAGACTGATATAGGGAATAGAGAAATTTCTAAGGAGTCGTTCAGCATAAATGCAGAGGAGCGGCTGATGATGCTTCTACTTCGACATGAGCAACTTTTACTCGACTCGAGCAACTCCACCCTCGACTTGAGCAACTCCAGCTCCGACTTGAGCAACTTCAACCTCAACTTGAGCAACTCCACCCCTGACTTGAGCAACCTCAACCCCAACTCGAGCAACTCCACCCCTGACTTGAGCAACCTCAACCCCAACTCGAGCAACTCCACCCCTGACTTGAGTAACCTCTGGACAGGTTACACTTAATTAGACAGATTTATTAAGGTCATATAAACTTGATTCAACATGTGTCGGAGGAGAATCAATTATGACGAAAAGAAAAAGAAGGACTTTCACCAAGGAATTTAAAGAACAAATCGTTCAACTTCATGCATCTGGTAAGCCTAGAGGTGAAATTATCAAAGAATACGAGCTGACGCCTTCTGCCTTTGATAAATGGGTTCGTCAACATAAAGCTTCTGGATCATTTGAAGAAAAGGATAATCGTACACCTGAACAAGAAGAGCTACTGAAACTTCGCAAAGAAAACCAAAGGCTAGCGATGGAAAATGATATTTTAAAGCAAGCCGCGCTGATAATGGGACGAAAGTAGATGTGATTCGAAACAACGCTCACAAATACTCGATATCAGCAATGTGCGACGTCCTGCAAATCCCTAGAAGTACGTACTATTATGAAGCGAAAGAACGTGATAACCAAGAAGAAGAACTTACGAAATTAGTTGTTAAAATATTCAAAGATAGCCGCAATATCTATGGTCAACGAAAAATAAAAGTAGAGTTACAGAAACTCGGTTGGCAAGTTTCACGTCGCCGCATTGGGCGAATTATGAAGGAGCAAGGACTTGTATCTAAATATACAGTAGCCCAATTCAAACCTGTAAAATCGACAGTAAACGAATCAGAAACTAAAAACGTACTAAACCGAGAATTCAATCAGGACAAGGAGTTAAAGGTTGTTGTTAGTGATTTAACTTATGTTCGTGTCGCTCAAAAATGGCATTACATTTGCTTTCTAACAGACTTATTTAACCGTGAAATCATCGGATATAGCGCAGGTCCACATAAGACTGCAGCTTTAGTTCAACGTGCCTTTGCGTCTGTCCCATACAATCTAAATCAGATTGAATTATTTCATACAGATAGAGGAAGTGAATTTAAGAATCAGCTTATCGATGATGCTCTGGAAGCTTTTGGCATCGAACGATCCTTGAGTGAAAAAGGCAGTCCTTATGACAACGCTGTCGCTGAAGCAATGTTTAAAACTATCAAAACAGAGTTTATTAATGGTACTGTTTTCCCTTGTCAACAAGCTCTTGATCTTGAACTATTTGATTACGTAAATTGGTTTAATAATATTAGAACTCATGAATCATTAAATTATTTAACACCTGCTGAATACAAGTTACTCAATTCTTAGTAAACCTTAAAATAATTGTTCAGTTTAGTGTTGACATTCCATGTTCGTATAAAAACTGAAAAAAATCAGACGGCTGTTGGTTACAGCTCCACGGAAATTTCACCCCTGCAAGTATTTCTTCCAGCCCTACTCATAGCTTGCGACGCTTCAAACGCTCGAACCATGACGGTAGGGGAGTATCATTATCCATACTGATGGGTCATCGCCAGTAATCCACCACGATTACATTAGATTTCTTGGTTATCGCTCGTTTCCATGGAAAGTCATGGCGCAAGAATCAGGTAGCTCGTCATCAGTAGAACGTATCTGATTTTTTGTTTATACTGCATGGCGTTTTCTTCCACGCTTTCTTTGTCAAAGAACAAATATATGATTAGTGAAAGGGAAAACCTAACCATTATTTCATCAAACCTTGAAAGCTAATACAGATTGCATAAGCTTCGCTCATAA
>NZ_JBPPZG010000079.1:0-16271 GCF_051918545.1 Pseudogracilibacillus amylolyticus (SeqCode)
TAGGGCTAATTGTAAATGTGGAAAAGAGTAAAATCTCTCGACCTGGAAAAACAAAGTTTTTGGGTTTTGGATTTTACTATGACTCAAATAAAAAGAAATATCAACCAAGACCACACAGGAAATCAATTCAGAAATTCCAAAGAAGATTGAGACAACTAACAAAACGCAACCACAGTATCTCCTTAGATGACAGAATCATTAAATTAAAGCAGGTTATTTTCGGTTGGGTAAATTACTTCAAAATAGCCAACATGAAGAAAGTACTTGAAACAATAGACTCAAAATTGCGCTCTAGAATACGAGTCATCATTTGGAAGCAATGGAAGAACAATAAAAAGAGAATCAAATCTCTTGTTCAACTTGGAATTCCAGAAGAAGAGGCGAAGGGTCTGACATACTGTCGAAAGGGATATCGATTCATTGGAAAATCGAAAGTTGTCCATAGAGCTCTATCCAACAAGCGTCTAAAACAAAGGGGCATCCCCTTTGCCTTAGACCACTATCTAGAAGTTCATACTGTAATATAAATTGAACCGCCGTATACGGAACCGTATGTACGGTGGTGTGAGAGGGGCGGAAAATTAATTTTCCCCTCTACTCGATTTTCGAAAAAAGAAGGAACCTGTAATTTTAAAAAGAATTGTACACAGTAGGGATTTTGTTAAAGAAAATTAATTTTCACTTAGTTTTTATTTATATAATGTCATAGTTTGTCGATAAGATTCCCATATATTCATCTTGTAATCTATTAACTCTAATGATACCCTGTAATCGGAACTGGAAAAATATATGACGAATAATAAAAAATGGAATATGAGTGTATAAATAATTAATTAATCATTGTTTATAGATTATGATAAGTCAGCATTAAATATATGTCTTATAGCTTGAGCAAACGAATCTGATGAGTGTTAGTAAAGAAGATATTTTCAGAAAGGAGTTCTATTTTATGAGAAGGTGGGATAAATTCAATTATATTGTAATTGATCTAGAAGGAACTGGTGGACAAGAAAAAGAAAATGAAGACATACTTGAAGTGGCAGCTGTACCGATAATAAAGGGAGTTGTTAAACCAGATTCTTATTTTCACAGTCTTATTAATCCTAAACGCCCTATTCCTAAGTTACCATGGGTATATATTAAAGATGAGGATGTAAAGAACGCCCCAACTTTTGATGATATTAAATCAGATTTATTGGACTTTTTAGATGGATCTATTCTTATTGGTCATAATGTTAACGTGGATTGGAGGCTCTTAAAAAGAAAATTTCCCACATATAATCCAATAATCATTGATACATTGAAATTATCACGTCGTCTTTATAGCAATCATCAAAGCCATAAACTCGATGATCTTATTGATCGATTTAAATTAGGTGATTTAGTGAAGACAACAAAGCATATGAAAAGACATAGAGCCTTATACGATGCAACTGTTACTAGTTATATATTCATAAAAATTATAGAAGAAAAGGAGATTGGTGATATAAGTTTAAATGATTTAGTCAGACTGTGTGGTATTGCAACAAGGGAATATAAACAAGATTCATTATTTTAAATACAAGTGGTTGGAACTTCGGTTAAGCAAATAAATTTAATTATGTTAAAACCGAATTGTATGAAAAGAAATAAGGATAATCAATGCATATAACACGAGTCGAAATGTGTGAACAATATTCACGCCTGTATTATAAAACTGTTGAATATTAATAGTTGATCGCTTGCGGGGGCAAGATTCACGAGTCCCTTTTTCGTTTAATTTCATATTTTCCTTTCAGACTGCACATAGTAAATGTGAAATGAAACAAGGAGGTTTCTTAGATGTCTGAGGAAAATAAAAATCGTAATAAGGATAAAGGGAAGCAAAGAAATATTGCAAAAAAATACGATACAAGTCCGAAACATGATGTGGAGGCTGCGGAAGAAAGTGAATTTGTCAATATTCACGGCAAGAAAAATAAGCGAAAACGTCGTTAAGGAAAAAATAAGCTGTATAGTTTCAGCTTATTTTTCTTTTTTCGCTATCATTTTCAATTTTCTCAGTCAATTCTTTCTTCCAATCTAAGAAGGAATAGCTGAGTAATAACGACTCATCACGAGGGCGCTCAAATGGTACGTGAATGATTTCCTTTATTTCAGCAGGACTCGTAGAAAGGATAACGATTTTGTCCGATAAAAACAATGCTTCTTCAATATCATGCGTAATAAAAAAGATCGACTGTTCATATGCTTCCCATGTTTCTAGCAGCCACTTTTGCATGTCGAAGCGGGTAAAAGCATCCAGTGCAGAGAACGGCTCATCTAAACACATAATTGTCTGTGGACTTAATAGAGCACGGATAAATGCAACACGCTGCTTCATCCCACCGGAAAGTTGGTGTGGATAGGCGTGGATCATATCACCTAAGTTTGCTTTTTCAAGCAAGTTTTTCGCAAGTTCTACATCGGTTTGTCCCGATAATTCTTGTCCTAAAACGGCGTTATCGATTACTGTGCGCCATGGAAACAGGGAAGGTTGCTGTGGCATATAACTGATATATCCTGATTGATTAGTAATAACTTTTTCATCAAGGAAAATTTCACCCTCATCAGGAGTAAGTAAGCCACCGATCAAATTAAATAACGTACTTTTCCCACTACCTGAAGGGCCGAGCAATGAAACAAATTCTCCTTTTTCGATCTCCAGCGAAATATTTTGCAAAACTTTTTTAGAACCAAATGACTTACTAATATTTTTTATGGTAAGTTTCATTACTCGATTTCCTCTCTGTTCCATTTGATAATAAGGCGTTCCATCAAAAGTACTAGTGCGAAAAAACTTAAGCTAAGCATCATTGTGAAAATAATCGCGACAAACACACGCGGTGTCCGGTACGAGGAGGAGGCAAGTGTCATAAAAACGCCAATCCCTTTTTGAGCACCGAGCCATTCTGCTACAACTCCAGTTAAAATGCTATACGTCGCAGAAATTTTTATCCCTGAGAATATAGACGGCAACGCATGAGGAAATTCCAGTTTCATAAATAACTGTCGTTTTGATGCACCCATCATTTTCATATAATGCAAAAGTTCTCGATCTGTCTGCCCCAACCCACTTAAAGTAGCGACAGCAATTGGAAAAAATGATGTCATCGCGATAATGATTATTTTCGGTGTGTCCCCTAGACCGAACCAAATTAATAATAATGGAGCTAAAACGATAATCGGAATATTTTGCGATAAAATTAAAAACGGATAAATCGTTTTGCGTAATCTGTTGGAATGGTGAAGAAGAGTAGCTACACCAAGTCCAATCGTTGTCCCTAGGGAAAAGCCGATCATAACCAGCTTCACGGTAGAAACCATATGCGGAAAAAAAGCAGGAAGGGCTTCCCGCATTTCCAATATAATAACGGAAGGAGCGGGAAGTACCCAAGTTTCTATTTGAAAAACCCTAGTAGAAAATTCCCATATGGCAATAAAAATTACCATTGCAACAGCAGGTCGCCAGCTTTTTAAAAGAAATTTATTTTTCATAAGCAGATTCTCCGATTACTTAATAAATTCATTCGTAAATGCCTCAGTTGCATCAATCTCTTTTTCGATTATGCCGTTTTCAAACATAAATTTTGCAAAAACTTCCCAACGACCGCTATCTTGAATTCCCCATTTTTCCGCGTCATCCTGATAACGAGGAGATAACCATTCCTGGCTTCGTTTTACAAGTTCCGGATCTAAATCTGGTTCAGCTGCAATTAAAATTTCTGCTGCTTCAACAGGCTTTTCAATTGCAAATTCATACCCTCTTAATGTTGCTTCCACGAATGCTTGCACCGTTTCTGGGTCTTCATCGATCAATTTTTCACTTGTTACAATTACAGGTGAATACGTATCAAGTTCATCTGCATAATCAGTCTTTTGAATGAAGTTGAGCTCAACATCCCTTATTTCCGCTTCAATTCCTGTCCACGCATAGAAGATGCTAACAAAGTCAATATCTTTTTGTGTTGCAATGAAAAAGTCAGAATTACCAAGTTGCACAATATCTACATCTTTTTTATCTGCTCCGTCACGTGACATGACAAGATCAATCATTGATTCTTCCAGTAAGGAACCGTAAGCACCATATACATTTCCAGCAAAATCTTTCGGAGATTCGATGCCTTTGTCAATTGGAGAAGCGTATCCACTTGTGTCATGCTGGATGATTGCTGCAATGGATACAACAGGTAAATCCTGTGCACGTGCTTGCGTTACTTCGGTTTGGAAACTAATACCGAACTCTCCTTTGTTCGTTGCTACCAATTGTTCTGCACTCACTTCACCTGGAAGTAAAACTTCTACATCTAGTCCAAGTTCTTCATAAAATCCTTTTTCCTTTGCAACATAAATTCCGGTATGATTCGTATTTGGTGTCCAATCAAGGAAAAGGGAAACTTTTTTACCTCCTATGTCTGATTTTACTTGTTCATTTTGTTTTTCCGTTTTTTCACTGCTACAAGCAACAAGAATAAAACTCAGTAATGCAATTAACATCGTCGTTACAAAACGTTTCATTAAAGATCCTCCTGGAAAAATAAATTAAGAAGTATAGCGACTGTCTTTCATACACTTGCGCTATTCCGGTTCGAATTAGCTCAATGAATGTTTTTTATTCGACAGCCATGTTTCTTTTGTGTAGGACATTTCCCAGAAGTGGAGCTCGTATTCTTTTGCAAGGACAAATTGTTCTTTCACTTTTTCTTTTTCATCTTCACTCATATCTTCCACGAGCGTATTAAGCAAATCAATCATTTCATTGGTCGAATTTTGGAATCTGTCACCAGCATACATATTAATCCAGTTTCGATAAATTTCTGGTTCCGGATTTGCGTTCTCATTCTTTTTCCCAATGTCTGCATAGAGCCAGTAACATGGCAACATCGCCGCTACAGAGTGTGCTAAGCTACCAGTCATTGTCGCCCGATACAAATGCGATGTGTACGCATATGCAGTTGGAGCTGGTTTGAAATTTTTAATATCTTTGTCTGTAATATTTAAAATTTCTGCATGCTCATTATGTACCGTTAGCTCAGCTTCAGCTGTATAACGGGCTTTATCTGCAAGTTTTGCTGTAAGTTGAAAATCATCTGCTTGGCTTGCAGCGATAGCGTGCACTTTACCGTAATGTTTTAAGTAATAAATATCTTGTAAAATATAAAACTTAAAAGTCTCAAACGGTAAATCTCCCTTCACAATCCCTTGGACAAAAGGGTGGTTTAAACTTTGCTCCCAACTTTCCTTCGTTGCTTCTTTCAATTGATCTGTAAACTTCATAAAAAAATCCTCCTCTAATCTTTTTTTTCTAAAAGACTAGTAGAAGGAAGCTACTCTCAAAATTAATGCACTAAAAAATAGCGCAATTATTTTGCGAATTCTACTTCCCTCCGCTGGTCTTAACCAGATCAGGTTCTAAGGGTGCTAAATTTACATTTATCTCAGCCATACCGGCGCCCCTAGTAGAAAAATAATTATTAATTTGAAACTAATGCTATCAGAGATTTCGGATAAGTCAAGTTCCTTACCATGTTTCTTATCAGTCTCGAAATGCTCGTTCATTTAGAGAAGTGGTTTTATTAGTAAAAGACAGTGGGCTTTCCCGTTCGGAAGATCTATAATAATTAGCAAAAATGGTATACTCTAATTAATAAATAGCAAAGGGGGAACTTGTTTGGAAGTAAAGGTAAAACGAAAAACAGGATTCATGGGTGCGGCAATGAAAATTTCTTTACTAGTTGATGGTGAACTGGTAAAAAAATTAGAAAATAGTGAGGAATATTTGATTCAGACAGACAAAAACAGTATTAAACTTAGGGCGAAACAGGGTTTTAGTGCTAGTAAGGAATTCGAAGTTAATCAAAATGCAAGGATTGAGATTAAAACGAATCCGATATTCTTATGGCTTTGGTTTGTCGGCTTCATATCACTTTTTGTTGCGGGAATTAGTGAGGTCAGAGAACTTAAGTTTATTTTTGCGGCTATAGGGATATTAGTCATGATTTTTAGTTTAATTTATACAGCAAAATCTTCCTTTATTTTTAAAGTAATGGCTGGAACCAATGAGCAATAGTTCCAGCTATTTTTGCTGTATTTGAATTGCTTTTTTTGCTAATTGATCGGCATGAAAATTTTGTTTGCCTGGAATCCATTTAATAAAAAAGTGTGGAAAATGATTTGCTTTTTCCATAATCTCATCTAATAATTGCTTGAAAATCGGATTTTTGGCAAACCTTTTTTCAATCGCTGTGACAACTATTTGCGAATCTGATTGAAAGGATAAAATTTCATCGGGGAATTTTTCCAGACAAATTTCTAATGCTTTATTTACAGCATGGAATTCTGCTTCATGGTTGGACATTTCTTTAAGAGGAATCGAATATTCGTATTGTTTTCCATAAGCTTTGATATAAACTCCTGCACCGCTGATCCCAGGGTTTCCGTTTGATGCTCCATCTGTATATACCTCGATCATAAAAACGCTCCTTTAAAACTTCTATCTCTACCATAGTATAAAAATTATATTTTACCAAATACTAAGAGATAAAAAGAGGTGTTTGGTATTTTATGGAACAATTAAAGGCGTTTGTCATAAAATTTATTGGTGTTGGGGTTATTACGTTTTCAATATTTGGTATATTTTTTAATGCTACAATTGGACGCCTGCTTTTGATGACGTTAGTGGTGGCGGGAATTATTTATATTGGCGATCTGTTTATTTTACCAAGGATCAATAAAGCAGTGGCAGCAGTTGCGGATTTTGCTGCGTATTTCGTTCTTTATTTAGTTTTAGGAAACTTGGTTGTGGAAGGAACGGCTTCCATTTTATTACCGGCATTTGCTGCAGCATATATTGCAGCAGCTGCTGAGGCTGTTTTCCATATTTATATGATGGATAGAGTTCATGAACCAGATCGTCCAGCACCCATTCCTACAAGGTTTCAGACTGAAATCGCGGATGAATCGGATGTAGAAGCGGCGACAAAAATTGAACAGGAACGGAAGGAAAAATAAATATTTCATTAAACTTTTAAGCGTGGATGAATCCATGCTTGTTTTTTTTAGATAAATGAGTATTTTTCCTTTAAGTGATGATATAATTATTTTTATAAATTGGATTTTTAATGTAGAGTCACCTACAAAGATGCCGAGTGGTCAGACCATCATGCAGAGTCGCTCGAAAAGATGCGTAGTGGCTAAAAAAGATGCTTAGTGGCTCGAAAAGATGCGTAGTCACTCAAAAAAATGCTTAGTGGCGTGCACCTTATGCATAATGTCGCATTAATTTGTCATGATTAAGGAGAGAAAATCGAATGTCCGCATTTAACTTTGAAATTATCGAAACCGTCGCCGTATTATCTGAAGGATCGAAGGGTTGGAAGAAAGAATTAAATTTGGTTAGTTGGAACGGTAGGGAGCCAAAATACGATATTCGTGATTGGTCAGAAGATCATACGAAAATGGGAAAAGGTATTACGTTTAGCTTAGATGAATTAGGAAAATTAAAAGAAGCATTACATAATGTAAAAGAACTGGATTAATCATAATAAGAAAAGTAACCACAACCAACATGCGGTTACTTTTTCATTTCTTAAACTGAAAAATAGCGATCTATTTTATTTGCTGGAAGTAAATTTCCAATATAGAACGATCCAAAAATACCGTATTTTGCACTTACTTCATCAAAACGGGTATCGTAAATTAGTTTTTTAAATTGAAGTGGATCATCACAGAATAAGGTGACTCCCCATTCATAGTCGTCGAGTCCAATTGATCCAGTGATAATCCGTTTTATTTCTTCCGTAAATGGTTTGGCTGTTTTAATATGGTCGAACATCATTTTGCCGCGTGCTTCTTTTTCTAATGTAAACCAGTTATTTGTTTCTCCACGTAATTTACTCATCGGATAAAAGCAGACATATTCTGAATCTGGAATCGTCGGATATAGTTTTTTCAACATTTCCGGATTTTTATAAGGATCGATTTCAGGTTTAGTATAAGAACTTTTTTCAATAATCGATACAAAGGAATAAGCGGGTTTCATATAATGAGCAATTGCTGTTTTGTTAAACGCGTTTTCCAGTTCATTTAAATCTTTCATTTCTGGTCTTAGAAACATAAACATAATGTCCGCTTTTTGACCAACGATTGAAAACAGCTGATGACTGCCTTCTTTATTGTCCTCCGTTTTTTGCCAATTATCAAGTAAGGTATGAAATTCATGTAATGCTTTTTCACGGTCCGTATCAGTAGCTGCTTGCCATTTTTCCCAATCAATCGTTCTAAAATCATGTAAGGAATACCATCCATCGTATGTTTCTACTGTCTCTACCATATTAATCACTCCTACATTGTGTGAGTATATATCTCATAGTATCTATGATAATAGTGATCTTGTTAGGATAGTGTGATTTAAATCACACTTTTAGGGAGATAATTTGAATGGAAATTGACTTTTTAAGAGTTGTGGGGAATTGAATAGGCAAATTATTGATTTCTCTGTATAATGGAAGAGACAGTATAGGAGGGCATCGTAATGGAATATAAATATGAACTTACGAGCTTAGTGACAAGACTTGAAGATATTGAAAAAATGAAAAAAGGCGAGAAAACTGCCGTTCGAAGAAGTAATCGCTTTGGAAATATTGGAGACACATGGGAAGTAGATGGCGAAATTTTTATGCTGGAAAATGTGTACAAGCAAAAGTTAGGAGAAGTAACCGAAGAAAACGCCAAACAAGAAGGATATGCAAGTTTGGAAGAATATAAACAGGCGATTACGTCCATTCATGATGGTTCTGTATGGAATCCGAACTTAGAAGTATGGGTGCACGAATTTAAACAAGGATCATAACGAAAAACTCATCGCAAAAATTGCGATGAGTTTTTATGTAGGATTGAAAAAATTCCCTAATATTTTATGGGATTATTCTGTCGCTTTCGGATATGCGTACACAACATATCTATCTGGTGCACTACCGATAAATGAAAATGGGTAACATGTTGATACAGTTAAATATTCATCTTCACGACTTGGATCGATGACGGTCCGGTCATCAGCGTCCACAATTTCATGATCATGAATGACATAGATAAAAGTTCCATGTTCCATTTTAATATGCAGCTCATCCCCGTGTTCTAGTTCTCCAAACTGACGAAATACGGTGTCGCGATGTCCTGATAATAAAATTTGTCTATTTTCACCGGGAAAGCCGGTATCTTTGTAATGGCCGACTCCTTGGGCTAGTTCATCTTCATCTGTTCCTTCAATTATCGGAATTTCACGGTCAAGTCTTGGAATATAAAATAAACCGATCGTGTCTCCTGTTTTTATATCTTCATAATACTTACTTATATCTTCTGTATTTTCTTCATAAATATCATCGTTAATGATAGACTTTGCTTCTTCTAACCGTTTGCCTTCACTCACATGAGAATCCCATAATTGATATCCACCGTATAAAAGTAAGGAAGCACCTACAACAATAAAAAGCCACGAAATAAACCGAAACACAATAATAAGTCCTCCTGTAATATCATTACCAATATTTTACTCGCACAATTCATCTATTGCAATTGATTTTATGTAAAATATAAAAAATGCTGATCATTTTGTATGAATCGTTTCTATTTCAGCATAATAAAAATGCTTTTAGGATATTCTTCTGTTTCTCCCTAACGTATTTCGCAAAGCAAAATGTAAGCACTAATTAAAAGTTACCTATATACTATTAGTAAGTAATGAGAGGGAGCGAATTTTTATGAAGAAATTTCACAAAAAGCCGAGTCGCTTTGTTAAACAGGTATGTTTGCGTGTAACGGATATAGAGCGGTCACTTCAATTTTATCAAGATATAGTTGGCTTTAAGATCCTATCACAAAAGGGCAGGGAAGTGATTTTAACTGTAGATGGAAAGACGCCTTTAGTTATTTTGGAAGAGCCGGACAGAGTACTGCCAAAAGAAAAGCGAACAACAGGATTGTATCATTTCGCACTTCTTCTTCCGAGTCGGACTGATTTAGGAAGTTTTTTAAAGCATTTATTGGAAAAGGAATATCGATTAGGTGCAGCAGACCATCAGGTGAGTGAAGCGATTTATATTGATGATCCGGACGGAAATGGAATTGAAATTTACCGGGACCGGCCTGCTGATGAGTGGAAGTGGTCAAATGAGGAAGTGAAAATGACGACAGATCCACTTGATGGGGAAGGGTTATTGGCGGAAGCTGGTGATTGGAATGGACTTCCGGAGAGTACGATTATGGGACACGTCTATCTGCATGTAAAAAATTTGGCAGAAACTGAGGCATTTTATGAAAAAGGGCTCGGATTTAAGGTCGTTACTCGTTATCCGGGAGCACTTTTTATGTCGACAAATGATTATCACCATCATTTTGGTTTAAATGTTTGGAACGGGGAAGGTGCACCGGCGCCAAAAGAAGATAGTGCTGGGTTAAACTGGATGACGCTCGTGCTCGAAGATGAGGCGGCACGGGATGAAGTTGTTAGGAATTTGCAGGAAATGGGGGCGAGTGTTGAGAAGAACAAGGATATTGTCATAACTGCAGATCCATCAGGAAATAAAATCCATTTAGTAGTTTAATATAATTAAGCTGACAGAGAGTAATCGTTCAAATCCAACTTTTTATTAATAATTCTTTTCTTTCTTAATATGATATGAGAAAATAACTATATATAGGTATATACGTGAAATTATTCACATACTATCAATACGAGAAAGTTAGAAAAGGAGAAAGAGAATTGAAGATTGGAATTGATAAAATTGGTTTTTATACACCACAGTATTATGTGGATATGAATAAACTAGCTGTGGCAAGAAATGTAGAACCAGAAAAATTTACGATAGGAATCGGGCAGGATGAAATGGCTGTCGCTCCAATTACACAGGATCCTGTGACACTGGCAGCAAATGCGGCGCTGCAAATTTTAGATGATGAAGCGCGGGAAAAAATAGATTTTGTCATGTTTGGAACAGAATCAGGGATCGACCATTCAAAATCTGCTGGGGTATATGTACATCAATTACTAGGGCTCAAACCAAATGCTCGTACGATTGAGTTGAAGCAGGCTTGTTATGGAGCGACTGCAGCGATCCAGCTTGCCAAAGGACATATTGCATTAAATCCAGAAAGTAAAGTGCTCGTTCTTGCTTCCGACATTGCCCGGTATGGTATAAATACACCTGGAGAAGTAACACAAGGAGCGGGCGCTGTAGCGCTTATTATTAGCGCTGATCCAAGGATTATGGTACTTGATGATGCTAGTGCTTATTTGACAAAAGATATTATGGATTTTTGGCGTCCAACGTATTCAGATGTGGCGTTTGTCGATGGAAAGTATTCTAATGAACAATATTTGGAATTTTTTGGACATGTTTGGGATGAATACAAGGAAAAAACGGGTTTAACTATTGCGGATTTTGAAGCGATTTGCTACCATTTACCTTATACAAAAATGGGATTAAAAGCGTTACGAACGATTTTGGATGAAGGTTCGGCGGACGTTCAAGAACGTTTAAAAGAAAACTATCAGATAAGCACATTGTATAGCCGAAAAGTTGGAAATATTTATACAGCATCACTTTATTTAAGTTTATTGTCGCTTTTAGAGCAAAAGGAGCTTGAGGCAGGGTCACGAATTGGCTTATTCAGTTACGGTTCAGGAGCTGTTGGTGAATTTTTCTCTGGAATATTACAACCGAACTATCGGGATTTCTTAAAGATAGATCACCATACGAATTTACTTAATAACCGTACGGAATTGTCCGTTTCTAAATACGAAGAGATTTTTGAAGAATCACTACCTACTGATGGTTCAAGCGTAGACTTAGATACGACGAACGATCCAGCGCCTATCTGTCTCACTGGAATCAAAGAGCATATGCGTCAATATACGAATAAAAATAAATAACACCTTAAAGAAGAAATACGTAAAGAAGTTTAATTCTTTACGTATTTTTTCTTCGATTAATGAAAGCAGATTTAAAACTACGCTTTTTGCTCGCTTTTCTTTTTAAACGAATGGATAATCGTGTGAATATGTTCATCCGTATGGGTTGCCATTAGCGTACATCGAAGACGGCTCGTATGTTTAGGAACTGTTGGTGGGCGGATAGCAGGAATAAATATGTCTTGTTCATCGAGTGCTTTTTGGAAACGTACCGTATCGTCTGGTTCACCGATAATAATTGGAATGATCGGTGTATGTCCGTTGGGAATCGTATACCCGAATGAGGATAATGCTTTTCGTAATTTCAAACCGATTGCCAATAATCGTCTCTGTCTTTGTGGTTCCGTTTGGATGATATGGACACTCATAAGTGCTGCGGCAACGGAAGCGGGAGCGAGTGCCGTTTGGAAAATAAACGGACGGGATTTTTGAATAAGAAACTTAATTATTTCTTGCTTTGCACAAACAAATCCACCTTCACTTCCTAATGCTTTACTTAATGTTCCTACTGTCACATCTACGTCTACTTGGTAAAAATCAGCTGTTCCACGACCATTTTCACCTATGACCCCAGTTGCATGGGCATCGTCGATGATTAAGAGTGCATTATATTTTTCTTTTAAAAAATGTAACACATCAAGTTGTGCAATGTCACCATCCATACTAAATACGCCATCTGTCACAATTATTTTTTTTGAATGAGTGCGATAGTCGATTAACTTTTCTTCCAAATCTTGCATGTCGTTGTGAGAATAAACGACGACTTTTGCTTTACTTAAACGACAGGCATCAATAATGCTGGCATGATTTAATTCATCACTAAAAATAATTGTTTCTTTATCACTTAATCCACTAATAACACCAAGATTAGCTAAAAATCCACTCGAATATAAAAGACATGCTTCCGTCTGTTTAAACCGAGCAAGTTCTCGCTCTAACTGCTCATGAATCGGTAAATTCCCTGTCGTTAAGCGCGAACCACCACTACCTGTTCCGAAGCGGTCCAATGCTTCTTTCGCTTTTGTAATGACACGCTCGTCTGTTGCGAGTCCTAAATAATTATTGGAAGCAGCTAAAATTTTTCGTTTCCCATTTATTATAGTTTCTGGACTGTTTCTATCCGTGACCATTAATTGTCGTAATAGGGGAGAGTGTTGCATCTTTTCCCATTCTTTAAAAATCCAATCGTTCATGAAATCCCTCCAATAAAAACGGGTGTCTTTTCTAAATAATGAATGTATTCATCGATATCTAATTTTTTCGCATCGATAAAAAACACACGTCCGCCATATGGCGAATTTTTCTGTTTCATATTTGGAATGCGTATGAAGTTATGTTGATATGTAAGATAACCAGTTGTATATTCCGGGTCATCAGAACAACAGATTTCGCAAATTGTACCAGCTGCGGCGACTTTCGAAGCTAAGGCAATTGCTTCTGCTCGTCTTTCGTTATAGACACCAAGCTTTTCTGTCGACCATTTGTCTTTAAACTCTTTGTCCCAATCAAAATGGGAAACACGTACTCCACGATCTATCATAGGATCCATGCGTTTACCACTATTAATATCAATAACGGCAGCCCCTCTTGTAACGTTATCCTGAATGATCCAATCATATAAAGAGAAAAGGAGTTCTTGTGGAATAGGTGAGGACACTAATTGTTCCTGCAATACTTTTTTTGTTGTATGATGACTTTCATTTATGATTTCCTTTACGCATAAAGGGTGAATGTATTGGATTTCACTCGGTTGAATCGATTCTATTTTTAATGAAATAAAATCTGCTTCTCCACGTGTGTGCATTGTTGCCCGACGAATCATCTCTGTCGTTGTTGCTTCCAAATCGACAGGTGCAACGAGTCGTTCAGCTCCGGAGATATGTTGACCACCGTTTTCGTGAGAACCTCCTTTACTCGAACGCATTCGAACACTATACCACTTTTTCATACTTTTTCATTCCTGTTCGTTCATAAACTCGACGAATAATTTTCATCAATGGATAACTCGTCAGTGCTGTAAAAATCATCCCTGGAATAGCCGGTATAATAAGGGAGAGTGCTGGAATTTGTAATGTTAGGGCGAGTACAGTTCTGGCTGCAAGTGTTCCAAGTGGGCCTGCAACGATTAGGACGGGAAGTCGTGTACCAAAAATGGCGACAATCCCACCTCCTACGATTCGATATACCATGGCGATTTCAATATTAAATAATGTATGAATTCCAAGCATAAACAAAATACAACTAGACATAATGCCTGCGATAAGATATTTTTTAAAACCAAACACTGCACAAATAGCAATAGCGATTGGTGCAGACAATTGAAATTCGCTTCCAGGAATTCCAGTAGGTATTTTAAAAGAACCGGTAACAACGATAAATGCGGCAAGTAAACTGATTTCAACAAGAGTGTACACGTTTTTGTTCAATAAATTTCCTCCTTTTTCGATTCATTTTCTATAATTTTGAAATTCTTACTTGTGAGTTATCATAATATATGTTAACTTATTTGTAAATTGGTTTACAATAAAAAAGGGGGGATTAAATGCTGAAATTTTTTGTGACAGGAACAGGCACTGGTATAGGTAAAACGATTGTAACATCACTACTTACCGACTTTTTAAAGAATAATAATCGACGCATTTTTGCCTATAAGCCAATTCAAACAGGTGCAGAAAAAATAGATGGGAAATTACTTGCAGCAGATCCAGAGATATATAAACTGATAGGGAATGTTTCAACAAGGAATAAACCTTATACATATTTGTTACAAACACCAAGTTCTCCACATTTAGCAGCTAAAAATGAGAATATAGACTACGATCTAGCGAAAATACATCAAGATATAAAAGATATTCAGAAAAACAATGATGGGATTGTCGTTGAAGGTGCAGGAGGGTTATATGTTCCTATTACAGAAGAGGGCTACTCGATGATTGATTTCATCAAAGAACTTGATTTTCCCGTTATTTTAGTCGGAGAAGCTGGCTTAGGAACGATAAATCATACCGTTTTATCGATCAAAGCATTAGAAGCGTACAAGATTCCAATAATAGGTGTTATTTTAAATGGAACAGGAAAAGAAGATCGATCTCTAGAGTTAGATAATGTAAAAATGATTGAACAATTAACGAATGTACCTGTTGTAGGTACCGTTCCATTTGTTAAAAATATTGAATATCTATTGCCAGAAAAAGAGCATCGTATCGCATTAACTAAAGACTGGAATCGAAAAATAATAGAGTCTGGGAGGTAACAAAAATGAATGCGGATAAACTTTTACAATTAAGTAAACAACATATGTGGTTACCATTTACACAAATGACTGACTATGAAAACGATCCACTCATCATCGAAAGCGGGGACGGAGTACGTGTAAAAGATATTGAAGGAAAAGAGTATTTGGATGGATATTCATCCCTTTGGTTAAATGTTCATGGTCATCGTAAAAAAGAGATTAATGATGCGATTAAGCAACAATTAGATAAAATTGCTCATTCAACGTTACTTGGAGCAGCGAATGTACCGTCAGTATTACTTGCGAAAAAACTTGTTGACCTAGCACCTGAAGGGTTAACACGTGTTTTTTATTCGGATAGTGGTGCAACATCTGTTGAAATTTCGATTAAAATGGCGTATCAATATTGGCAAAATATCGGTCAACCGAATAAAAAGAAATTTGTTACGTTAAGTAATGGATATCATGGTGATACAGTTGGAACGATGAGTGTCGGTTCTATCGATATTTATCATCGTGTATATACGTCACTTTTATTTGATGCAATTGTTGTTCCTTTTCCACATGTTTATCGTCATCCTTCTGGAGATGAACGTGTCGTTTGTGAAGAATCGCTTCATGAACTTGAAGAACTATTTAAAGAACGCCACCAGGAAATTGCTGGAATGACTGTTGAGTCCATCATGCAAGGGGCAGGTGGAATGAATGTCATGCCAAAAGGATATTTAAAAGGACTCGAGCAATTATGTCGGAAATATAATATTTTGTTTATTGTAGATGAGGTAGCGACAGGTTTTGGTCGTACGGGTAAAATGTTTGCTGTTGAACATGAAAATGTCAAGCCAGATATGATGACGCTTGCTAAAGGAATTACAGGGGGGTATTTACCAGTTGCAGCAACATTAACAAGTGAAGAGATTTATAAGGCATTTTATGCAGATTATCATGAAGGGAAAACCTTTTATCATGGGCATTCGTATACTGGAAACCAATTAGGCTGTGCAGCTGCTTTAGCTAACTTAGAATTGTTTGAAAAAGAAAATCTAATCC